>CALEMG010000152.1 GCA_937910835.1 uncultured Alphaproteobacteria bacterium
TAATGTGGAGATTGTGCAGTGGCGAGTGTATCAAAAAAAGTTATCTATGCAGCACTAGTCGGCAATTCGCTGATCGCCGTCTCCAAATTTGTTGCGGCGACCTTTACGGGCAGTTCTGCGATGCTCAGTGAGGGAGTGCATTCCCTTGTTGACACGGGTAATCAGGTGCTAATGCTCCATGGCCTCAAGAAAGCCTCCCAGAAGCCGGACAAGATGCATCCTTTTGGTTATGGGACGGAGCTTTATTTCTGGGCCTTCATCGTTGCCATCCTGATTTTCGCGCTTGGGTCCGGTATCTCCCTTTATGAGGGGATCAAGCATATCCGCAATCCCGAAGTCATCACTGACCCGACCTGGAACTATGTGGTGCTGGGCCTCGCGATCATTTTCGTGGGCTGGTCTTGGTCCGTGGCTTTTCTTGAGTTCATTCTCATCAAGGTAAAACGAGGCCTTTGGATGTATGTCTGGCTTTGCTAGGACCCGACGATCTTCACCATACTGTTTGAAGATACCGCTGCAATGCTCGGCCTGGTGACGGCGCTTGTCGGTATTTTCCTTGCCCAGCATCTTGGCATACCGGAACTCGACGGCGTGGCGTCGGTTGTCATCGCTGTCATTCTGGCGGGTGTCGCTGTTCTTCTCGCCATTGAATGTAAGGGGCTCCTGATTGGCGAAGGCGCGAGCAAGGCTGTCGTCGAAGGGATTGAACAAATCTTCACGAACGACAGTCGCATTGTCAGCCTGAACGAGCTGCTGACCATGCATATGGGACCGACGGATATATTGGTGAATGTCAGTATCGATTTTTCCGACGAGCTTGATTCAAAGGAAGTCGAGGCCGCCGTTAGTGATTTTGAAACCCAGATCAAGGAACAGTTTCCGGATGTTAAGCGCATTTTTATCGAGGCTCAAAGTTTCTTGTCGCATATTCGCATTAATTCTGCTTAAAAGACCTAAAAATTAAGAAGGAAAATAATAATTGGACGCAATCGCTGTCGAGGACGAGCCACGATCTGACAATTTCAAAAAAATATATCGATATAACGTCACATCCGGAGATGATTTTCAAACGCCCGCCACGCGAGCGCTCTACCAGTGGTGGGAGGAGTTCAAACCCGACCTTCCGACACGGGCGGATTTCGATATTTCCAAGCACTGGACGATTGCCTCGTCGCTCTATCTGATCGAGGCGGTTGCGCCTGGTCAGTATCTTCATCGTCTGAATGGGGAGAATGTGGTGGACATAATCGGCGTTTCCCTGCGCGGCCATGATATTTCCGTGACCAACCCGTTGCCTGAGCTGCGCCGATTTGCCAGCTATATGGATATGCTGGTTGAGGGAAAAAAGCCCGGCCGTTGCAATGGTATTGTCGAGGTTATGGGGGGGGGAGACGCCCAATTCGAAACCGTTGATTGCCCGCTCCTGCGTGCAGATGGCAGCGTGGGTTTCTTGCTCGGAGCGATTTCGTTGCGCGACTGATATCACCGATCGCCAGATCGAGCGAAGGCTCCCTCTCTTATTAAAATTGATGTGTTTTTTCACCAAATAGCGGAAAAACCTGTCTGAATCACCGAAAATGGACTTGATTTTGGCTCTGCAAGGTTTCAGAATTAGAGAATATACCACCACCGGAAACGAGTTAGAGTAGGATTATGGGAGGCCGCAATATCGTCGGTGAAATTCCTGGCTATGTACGCGGTGCATGAATTGACGGCCTAATTGGAAATCAGAGACAGCTACGGAATGTCCCCCGCCAAATAGAGAAACGTCCGGCAGTTTCCAGATAGGCGGAGCAGATTACAGGAGTAGATATGTTCCTATTATCGCAAATACTCAAACGCCTTGTTCGGCAGGGCCAGCTCACGGTTTATGATGCGGACGGCAAGGAACATTTCTATAAGGGGACGGAGCCCGGTCCGGCCGTAAAAATCCGTATTCACTCACGAAAGGCGGCGCGCAAGATTGCGATCTATCCCAAGCTGTTCTTAGGTGAAGCCTATATGGAGGGTGACCTCACGATGGAGGAAGGCGGGATTTATGACCTCCTCGATCTTTTTACCCGAAATCTTGGTTGGGGTTCGCGCAATTTGTTGGTCGACTTTGGTGATTTCGCCTACCGTTTCTATTGGTTCTTTAATCAGTTCAATCCGAAAAGCCGGTCGCTGAAGAATGTCGCCCATCACTATGATTTAAGTGATGAATTCTACGATCTATTTCTTGATGAGAACCGGCAATATTCCTGCGCTTATTACAAAACGCCGGACGACAGCCTGGTACAGGCTCAATTACAGAAAATGGCGCATATCGGAGCAAAACTTGCATTGGAGCCGGGTCAGAAGGTGCTTGATATCGGCTGCGGCTGGGGCGGCATGGCGCGTTTTCTCGCTGAAAATGCCGATGTTCAGGTGACCGGTGTTACGCTCTCGAAAAACCAGCTTGCCTATGCGCAGGAAAAGGCGCAGCAGACGGGTCTGGCGGCAAAGGTCGACTATCGCCTTACCGATTACCGGGATGTGACGGAAAAATTTAACCGTATCGTTTCTGTTGGCATGTTCGAGCATGTGGGCGTCCCCCATTACAGGGAATATTTTCGAAAAGTAAAATCGATCCTGACCGAGGATGGCGTTGCGCTGATCCATACCATCGGCACTGCTGATCGCCCCTCGCCGACTAATGCTTGGATTCAGAAGTATATCTTTCCCGGCGGTTATATCCCGCCGCTCTCGCAGGTTATGCCTGCGATTGAGAAAGCCGGGCTCTATGTCACGGATGTTGAAATTTTACGCCTGCATTATGCGGAAACCTTACGTGACTGGCGCCTGCGCTTTCACGAAAAGATCGACATGGTGCGGGAGATCTATGACGACCGTTTCTGCCGGATGTGGGATTATTACCTTTGCGCAAGCGAAGTTTCCTTCCGCAACAGCGGGCTTGTCGTCTTCCAGGTCCAGCTCGCCAAGCGACTGGAGGACCTGCCCTTAACCCGTGACTATATCACCGAGATTGAGGAAAATGAACTCAGCGCCACCCGCGTCGCGGCGGAATAATATGAAAAATCTATTGAAAACCGCGGCGTTCAGCCCAATTTAAAGAACAGATGGGGGAAAAATGCATCAGCATATTAGGATTTGCTACGGAGCTTTTACTTTTTTATATCTATAATAGATAATTTAATGTATTCAACCTCTTGAGTTGCATTTAATCGCGAGGAAAGCATGTCGAAAACGGCACATGTAGAGCTTACCGAAAAACAAC
>CALEMG010000153.1 GCA_937910835.1 uncultured Alphaproteobacteria bacterium
GGGGTTGAGTGATGAGAATGAGCGGATTGTCACGATCGAAGATGCGGCGGAAATCGCCCTGCAACGCCCGCATGTGGTGAGCCTGGAAACTCGTCAGCGCAACACCGAAGGGACGGGTGAGGTCTCGCAGCGCGATCTCTTGCGCAACAGCCTGCGCATGCGGCCCGACCGGATCATTATCGGCGAGGTACGCGGCTCGGAAGTTTATGACATGCTGCAGGCGATGAATACGGGGCATGACGGCTCCATGTCGACCATTCATGCCAATAGCGCGCGCGATGCACTGCTGCGCCTTGAAAATCTCATGCTGTCAAATCTTTCGAACTATCAGAGTCGTGGCGCCCGGCAGCAGATTGCCAGTGCGCTTGATCTTGTTATCCATGTCGAACGAGGGGCGAACGGGCGGCGCTTCATTCGTGAAATTTCAGAAATAGTCACTCTGGAGGCGGATGTAATCACTAGCCAGACATTGTTTGAATATGCAGAAGAGATAAAGAGTGCCGCGGCGGACGGACCTGCCTTTCGCTATACCGGTGGCCGGCCCCATTTTGAGGAGAAAATTAACAAGTTCGGCCTTTTGGAGGAACTGCAAGAGGTCCTTCGCCTATGATGCCGGACCCATCTATCCTGAGCGCTTCTGACGGGTTCAATTTTGCAGCCTTTGCGGTTTTTGTGGTAAGCGGCCTTGCCCTCATAGTTTTATTTTTCCGGAAACTTGGGGATGGGGAACGAGGGCTGACTGCGCGTCTTGCGGGGCTGAAACCCGGAGAGGAGGATAACGGATCAGCCTCTATCATGTCCCCGCCGGAGGTTGCGCCCCTTTATCGTGATGCAAGCGATGTCGCCGGTTGGCGAAAGCGTTTGAGAAATCGAACCATGCCGCTTGCGTTGTCGCTGCTTGCTTTGGTGATGGTGCTGGCCTTCGCCTTTTTCGAATATCCGCTTGTCACGATTGCCGTTGCCGGGGGCGGGATATGCCTTGTAGGCGGGTATGTCGCGTTTCATATTCTCCGCCGGAATGCACGACGTCGGCGCTTTGTTGATCAACTGCCAGAGGCCATTGATATCATCATTCGCGGGGCCCGTGTCGGGATGTCATTGCCGGAAAATTTTCAGGTGATCGCCCGTGAAATGCCGGACCCGGTGGGACATCAGTTCCGTATTCTCGCAGAAAAACTCGGCATCGGGAGTGATCTTGAAACGGCACTTGCCTCGGCGGTTGAGGACGTCGGGGTAAAGGAGTTGCAGTTCATGGCGACCACCCTGATCCTGCAGCGACGGACGGGCGGGCAATATGCGGAGGTTCTCGAAAATCTCGCCCGGGTGCTGCGCGATCGCCGCGCGCAATATCTCAAGGCGAAGGCCTTGACCTCCGAGTCGCGGGTCTCCGCCCGGATCGTTACCGTTGTGACTGGCGTCATCCTGCTCATCCTCGCGGCGACGAACAAGGCACAGTTTGATTTCCTGTTTGACGACCCGCTCGGCCACAACCTGTTGATCTACGCCGGGGTCAGTATTTTTGTCGGGTTTTTTATCTTGTCCCGATTACTGAGGACATTGCAATGAGCGGGGTTTGGCAAGGCTCGATGGATGAGATGCTGCTTCTGCTGGCGATGGGTCTCTGTACCATTTTCGCGTTCGTCTTTTTTATCACTGCCCTCCGTGTGAGGAAATCAGAACATCTAGACAGGAGGTTACGGTTTTTTGCGCGCGCTGGCGGCGGAAGTCCAGCTAAACTAGCTCCTCCGGTCAGGATTGATCTGGAACGGGAGGAAACGAGAAGCGCTCAATCATCCAGGCAGTCCTGGCGAGTTCTATTTGGGCGGAAGAAGGAAAAAAAGAGAAATCTAAATCGGCGCTTTATCCGGGCGGGTATTGACCCTGTACGCGGGAAAAAGCTGTGTGTTCTCGTGCGTTTGCTCCTTTTTGTCCTTGCCTCCCTAGCCACCGCCTTTCTATTGAGTTAACCGTGTTCTCCGCCTGTAAATGCTCCCACACTGGTCGCCATTGTTCTCGCTACGGGGACTGCGGGCAGTTTTCTGCCGTTTTTGTTACTGAATTATCTTATCCAAAAACGGCAACAACGGATTGAGCGGGCCATGCCGGACATGATTGATCTTTTGATCCTATGCGTGGAAGCCGGGCTGACGCTCGAAGTAGCTCTGGCGCGCGCGATAGAGGGGCTGGCGCCGTTTGCCCCGGACGTTGCGGCGGAAATGAAAATCACGCTTAGTGAGCTTCGAATTCTGCCCGATAAATCCATGGCGCTTACCAATCTGGAGGAGCGCACAGCGTCAAAGAGCCTTAAATATCTCGTGCTTTCCCTGCGCCAATCGGAACGTTATGGCACCTCAATCACCGGAGCGCTCAAGGCAGGCGCGACGGAAAATCGCAAACATATCATGTTGGAGCTTGAAAATAATGCGGCACGGATGCCCGCGCTCCTGAGCATCCCACTCATTCTGTTTATTTTACCGCCCGTCGTAGCGCTATCCGCTGGCCCCGGATTTGCGTTGATGATGCGTGCGATCGGAGGATAAAGTTATGTCGTTACGAGGAATAATGGTCACGGGTTTGGGTCTGCTGTTGGTGGGCTGCGCCTTGCCGGGCAAAGGGTTAGAGATGCAAAACCTGTTTGCCGATAAAGCCGCGCGGGAGCGCGCATTGAAAATCGCCGATATATCCGCGAACTCGGGAAACTTCCTCTCGGCGATTGATATATATCAGAAGTTGCTGTCCAAGAATAAATTCGATGAAGATGTTCTCCATGCGCTTGGATCAACCTATCTGAAAGCTGGGGCACCGAATGAGGCCGTCTCCGTTTTTGAAAACCTGGAGGCTATGGCTCCCGAGAGTACGCGGCCTCTTATCGGGCTTGGCCGGACGCATCTCTTCCTCTATCGACCTGAGACAGCTGCGCTTTATTTCGCGAAAGCCGCCGAGTTGGAGCCGAATAATATCGAAATTTTAAGCGGCCGCGCTATCGCAGAGGATATGGCGGGAAATCATGATGAAGCCCGCAAGCTTTATGCCGCAGCCCTTGATATTGCGCCGGATGACCTTCGTATCCGGAATAACGCGGCGCTCTCCTATCTGATGGAGGGAGAATATGAGGCAGCGATAAATTCCCTTAAACTGCTGGCTTTCGCCTCAGAGTCGACACCTCAAATTCGCCAGAATCTGGCAATGGCCTACGGCCTTGCGGGGGATGAGGCAGCGGCGGTTCGTATCTCGCGCCTCGATCTTGATCCGGAAACCGCCGACAACAACCTTAAATTCTATAATCTGATCCGCCGGATGAAGGACAAAAATCTGCTTCGGCGATATTTACTGGGACCGCGACTTGACAGCACGGGCGCCACATGAGCCAAGTCGGGCATAGATTGCGAGGGATTGTTTCGAATTGCCGCGCCTCACTGCCCGTTGAGCTGGCGGTTATCTTGCCGCTTGTCTTTGCTCTTGTCTTTGGGGCGATTGATGTAAGCCGTGTCCTGCTCGCTCGCAGCCTGCTCGATCATCTTGCGGTATCGCTCTCCGATGATTTCAAGTTCAATGGCGGAGGTCAGGGCGAAATCACCTCAGCGGCGGCAGAGGCGAAGCTTGTTACCATCGCCCCCGATCTGGTAGGCGGATTAATCGATGTTTCCCGCTTGAACGTGACAGTCAGCAATTACGATACCCTCGCGGATTTCACGAGTGGAAGTTCTTCCACGAACGGGACGCTGACGGCCTATCGCCTTGATTATGTCGTGACCCTGATAACGCCCTTCGTGAACTATCTATATAGCGCGTCGGAAGTGACGGAAAGTATCGTTCTGGTGGTCAAAAATGGCCCGTAAATGCAGGAAATATATGCTGCATGAGGATTGCCGGGGCAGTGTGATGGTAGAAGTCGCGCTTATCGTGCCAGCAATTATGTTTCTGCTGCTGGCGGGTGTCACCTTGGCCCATATTGTTCAGCTGTCGCGCGCCGCCGATCGCGCCGCCGCCGTCCTCGCCGATGACTTTTCCCAAAGAACGAGCCTCGAGGAAACAGATTTCGATATCGCGCTCATGGCTGCATCAGAATTGATTGATACGGGCGGCTTTGAGGTCACTCCCTGGCTTTCCATTACGGCGGTGGAGATGCATCCTGTCAGCGGCGCGACCACAATATGGAACCGAAGCCGCAATGGCGGTGCAGGTGATTGTACAGGCGCGGACCCTGCCTACAGCGCGCCGGTGGGAGCAGCAGACGGCGGGGGCATTCTTCATCTTGTACAAGTCGATCTCTGCGCCACGCCGGGCGCGGGTTTTTTCTTATCCAGTGCCCTGAGTGTCATGGATTTTTCTATCCATGCCCGCGCTACAGCATCCGCGCGCGCAGCTGCCCTTCGTGGCCTTAATTAGGTAGCAGGACCGTGCTTAAAAAAATTAGGCATTTTCAAGTAGCGGAGGAGGGGGCAGCGTTACTTATATTTGCGCTTGCGCTCTTTATTGTTATCGGTGGAGTGGCCTTCGCAATTGACGTCTCCCGCTTTTTTGCCGCGAAGTCGCGGCTTGGTATTGCCAGCGAAATGGCGGTTGTCGCGACGGCTCAGAATTTCCGCTTCCTGAGCCCGGCGGAGCTTACCCAACTGGCTGCAGGCGTGGTACAGGCAAATTTCCATAGTGCTTATATGTTGACCTATTCAGATGATGCAATCGCGGCGCCAACCGTAAATCTTGCCACCGATCCTGAGACCGGGGAGATAACGCTGAAGGCGTCTGCGGAAATTCCAACGACCTTGCTGTGGGCGTTGAATTTTTTCGATGATGTGACGGTAGCGAGCGAATTTACAGCAGTACAGGAAAAGCCTGAGGCGG
>CALEMG010000154.1 GCA_937910835.1 uncultured Alphaproteobacteria bacterium
CGCTGCTTCACGGATATTCCTTTCGATTGCCATCTGATGATCACTCCGGTCGATCACTTTATCGCGGATTTTGTTGATGCGGGCGCAAATATCATCACCCTGCATCAGGAGGCGGGTCCCCATCTTCACCGCAGTCTGCAACTGATCAAATCCCATGGCGTCAAAGCAGGTGTGTCGCTGAACCCGTCGACCCCGGCCTCCACGCTGGAACATGTCATGGATGAGGTGGACCTTATCCTGGTGATGAGCGTCAATCCCGGGTTTGGCGGGCAGAAATTCATCCCTTCCCAGCTTGATAAAATTAGCACAAATAGCAAGATGATAGACGCCACCGGACGGGATATCGATCTGGAAGTAGATGGCGGGATCAATGCCGAAACCGCCCCGCAGGTGATCAAGGCAGGCGCCGACCTTCTGGTCGCAGGAAGTGCAGTCTTCAAAGGCGGGCCTGAACAATATGCTGCCAACATTAATGCGGTGCTGGGCCGGACATGAGCAAAGCCGCGATAACGCCTGCGAAAGGAGGCTTACCATCGCGGCGACTGATTTCCGATGTGATATATGCGAGCGGCGCTTATCAGGCGCTCTTAAAAAGCCGCGTGCCAAAACGCCTCGTCCGGCCGCCCGTTGATATCTTCCCCGGCAACGGGGAGCGGGCGGACAGCATCTATCAAGGGCATTTCGAATTTGCAGGTTTCAGTCTCGAACAGGATGATCAGGTTCCTTGGGACGCGGAGGGCATGCCCCTTGCCTGGCATAAGGAATTGCATCAATTTGGCTGGCTCCGGGATTTCTCTGCAAACGGGACGGAGGCGGCACGGCGCCATTCACGCGTCCTTATTCTTTCATGGATCGATAAGTTTGACGCCTATCGCCCCTATGTTTGGGATGAAGATGTGCTAGCCCATCGGCTTATCGCCTGGTTCTGTTACAACCGCTTCCTGCTCGAAGAAGAGGAAAGCGAGTTCAATTTCAAGTTTCTGCGCGCCCTTCGGCGGCAGTATGTTCATCTAAGCCGGATCGCTAAAAATAAACCCGAGGGTGAAGATCGGACGGCAAGCTGGCAAGCTCTGCTATACGGCACGCTCTGTTTTCCGGACATGGGAAAAAGCAGCAGCAAATATCTCGCCTTCCTTGAGATAGAGTTGGGCCGCGTCGTTCTTGCAGATGGGTGTCATATTTCCCGCAACCCGGAACGGCATCTGGTCCTGCTCGGCGATCTTATCGGTATTCGCAATACATTGATGGCGGCGAACGAGCTGGTGCCAGTCGCCATTAATAATGCGATCGACAGGCTGGCTCCAGCGATCCGCTTTTTTCAGCATGGCGACGGTCGTCTCGCACTCTTTAACGGAGGTCTTAAGCTGCCGGAGGGGTATTGCGATAATATCCTCTCCCTTTCCGATGCGACGGGACGCGCGCCGCAACGCTTCCCGCAAGGCGGGTTCGAGCGGATGAAGGCGGGCCGTGCCTTGCTTATCCTGGAAAGCGGCGAAGGGGGCAGAAACGCAAACGAACAATCTCATGCGGGGCAACTCAGTTTCGAGTTTAGCTACGGGCGGGAACGGCTAATCGTGAATTGTGGGGCCGTGCGCGATCCGGAATCGGCCTGGGGCAAGGCCCTTGCGGCAACTGCAGCGCATTCAACGCTCGGCTTTGACAATATCAATGCTGTCTTTCCCCCTCGCCCGGCGCCCGGTGAAGCGCATAGCCAGGTCGTTCGTAATGAGGATGAAGGGAATGTCTGGCTCGATCTGGAAAGCAACAGCTATCTCGATACAGTCGGCGTACTCCATCGGCGGCGGCTCTATCTGGATGCCAGCGGTCTGGCGCTGCGCGGTGAAGATCAGATCATCCCGGAACGAATGCCCCCGTCTGGCCGATCCCATTTCAGCCTGCGCTTTCACTTGCATCCGGATTTGAGCACTTCAAGGAGCGCATGCGGGAAGAATATCCTGATCCGCACGTCGAGCGGGACGGGATGGAAGTTTTTAACCGCCGCACCTAGGCTGTCGCTGGAAGAAAGTGTCTATTGCAGTGAGCCCGGAGAACGCCGCCATAACCAGCAGATCGTGATTACGGGCCAGCTTATCGATCAGGAACCGATCCTGATCAAATGGGCGCTGACCCGCCTGTCAGACTAGCGCCTAAAGCTGCCAGCGCTTGATTTGCGGAGAAAATTCCGTATCGCGCCAGATTCCCTTCACATCGGCGATTAATCCTTCGCCGCCCATCATCTCTTCCAGCGCCGCCGGTGAGAGATCGCGGTAAACGGAATGGGCAACCGCCCCGACAATGGCGTTATAACCGCTCAAATCAGAAAGGCTCTCGATCAGATCGATGTCGAGGAACTGCTGCGCTTCATCCTTGTCAGCGAGAGGGTCATGCACATCGACCTCATGGCCATGCTCGCGCAGTACACGAATGATATCAACAACCTTGGTATTGCGAAGATCCGGGACGTTTTCCTTAAAGGTCACGCCAAGGACGAGGATCTTGCTTTTACCGTCAAGATTCTCATGAACGCTATCGGCGATGAATTTGCCCATATTCTCGTTGATCCGGCGACCGGTCAGAATAAGGTCGGCGAAATGGCCGACTTCATTGGCCCGGTGCGCAAGGTAAAAGGGATCGACCCCGATGCAATGCCCTCCAACAAGACCCGGTGTAAAATTAAGGAAATTCCATTTCGTGCCCGCCGTTTCCAGAACGTCATAAGCGGAAATGCCGAGTTTCTGGAAAATCATCGTCGCTTCATTGACGAAGGCAATATTGATATCGCGCTGTGCATTTTCGATCACCTTCGCTGCCTCAGCGGTTTTGATGTTGCGCGCGCGATAGGTTCCGCCTGTCGTTGCTGAGCCATAAATATCGGCAAGAATATCTGTCACTTCCTCAGTCTGGCCGGAGACAACCTTGATGATTTTATCAACCGTATGCACTTTGTCGCCGGGATTGCTCCGCTCCGGTGAATAGCCAAGATAAAAATCCTCGCCTGACTTCATGCCGGAGGTTTCCTCCAGTAGCGGGCCGCAGACATCTTCCGTTACGCCGGGATAGACCGTGCTTTCAACGACAACAATCGCGCCCTTTTTTAGAACCGGACCAACTGCCGCGCAAGCGCCCTTCAGCGGGCTCAGGTCGGGCTTGTCGTCATCATCCACAGGAGTGGGTACAGTTACGATATGGACATCGGCATCGCGCGTGTCCTTAATATCCGTCGTGAAACGGACGCTACTTGCACGTAAAGCAGGCGTATCGATTTCCATCGTCCGATCATGGCCATGGCGAAGTTCCTCAACCCGATCCTTATTGACGTCAAAACCGATTACATCGAAGCTCCTCGCTAGCGCTACGGCGAGCGGTAACCCGACATAGCCGAGGCCCACAATCGAAATTTTTGTTTTGCCGCTAACCTTGTCACGCCCCTTTAGAGCCGCCGGTGCTGAATTCGCCATAGAATTTACTGTCCTGTAAAAAGTTAGGTCCGTTGTTTGGTAACGCCGGGATAGTAGTTTGTCCAAGTTTTTTTTTCGTTAAAAGGTTCCGCAAATTCGCCTTGCGTGCTATAGGGCGCATACTCCCGTAACACCTGTCTTAGAGGATGTATTTCATCGATGTCCCGCACCGATCTGCAACCTGTTTCCCGCGCCCTTATTTCCGTTTCCGATAAATCCGGCCTGGTCGAGCTCGGCAAGGCGCTGGCGGCGCTAAATGTT
>CALEMG010000155.1 GCA_937910835.1 uncultured Alphaproteobacteria bacterium
ATAAATGGCCGGTCTAATACGGTGATCCGTCCTTATGTGTGAAATGCCATTGCCCGTCAGGCCCGAGCATCGCTTTTAGGTCATCCTTGGGATAGCTGCCCTCATCACCTGCGACACGATCCCCGACCTCAAGATATAGGATATCGGTTTCAGTCCTATTCACAAGCTGATGCGCGGCACCTTGGGCCGGAAACCCTGCACAATCACCGGGCTGCATAACAACTTCCTCATTGTCAGTAACCAATGTCGGCGTCCCTTCCAGAATATAGATAAACTCATCCTGCTTGCTATGGCGATGGAGCAAGGCAGACTCTCCTCCCGGAGAGAGACGAGTCAGATTGACGCCAAAGTTGTTAATGCCGAAAGCATCTCCGAGCTGCCGTTTTTCACGCCCCTTCATACGGCTATAAAAGGGCTCCGGGTAGTTTGACGGTTTTGTGCGAGGCGCAATATCAAGCGCTCTCATTGTGGTGTTGCCTACCTGATTTTCCTTGTTCATCTTTCACCCTTCTGCGATTGCGCGCCCTCTATTCTTCTTTCTTGAAATCAAGTGCCGCAGAATTGAGGCAATAACGAAGACCGGTTGGCTCGGGCCCGTCCGGAAAAACATGACCAAGATGCCCGTCGCATTTATTACAGACGACTTCTGTCCGGCGCATAAAGAAGCTCCGGTCCTCAATTTCACCGACATTGGCAGGGTCGATTGGTTCCCAGAAGCTCGGCCAACCGGTGCCGGAATCAAACTTCGTTGAGGACGCAAAAAGTGGTTCTTTACAGCAGATACAATGGTAAGTGCCCTTCTCTTTATTATCATGGTATTTACCGGTGAAGGCACGCTCCGTCCCTTTCTTACGGGCAACATGAAACTCCTCAGGCGTGAGTTGGGTCTTCCATTCTGCTTCGCTTTTTGTAATTTTTTCAGTCATTGCGAATGTCCTCTTTCACTTGCCCCATTGACCTGTCTCCGCCTCCATCACATATGGAAGATATGGCGGCCTGGCCGAATTCTCAATACTTGACGAATTAATATACTTGGCAGAGAATAATCTCGTACGTTAAGCAGGAGAGAAAATGAGCGAGGTTGTAAGCTTCGACGATCACTATTCGGCCCGATCTGCCAAAAATGCAAGATCGGGAATACAGCAACCGAACGTATTTTTCAACCGCAACGAACTCAGCCAGATATTGCAGGTCTATGGACGCATGGTCGCCAAGGCGGAATGGCGCGACTATGCCATCGGAGAGACCAAAAACGCCTGCATCTTTGCCATTTTCCACAGGACTGCGGACCGTCCTCTTTTTAGGATCTATAAGGAACCCCGCCTTGCCGCTAAGCAGGGCGCCTATTCTGTCCTTGGCCAAAGTGGTCGCGTCCTTAAACGCGGTAAGACACTTGCACAGGTCTTGAGGGTTTTTGACCGCAAACGGTTTCAGGCAATCGACACAGACTGACCCCTCACGCAAGGGTGAAACCACGTGATTTGTAAATTCTGAAATTTTGACGAAATTTTGGTTCGTAACCCAAACCCATTTGAGAAACGGATCAAAATGATGAAACTAACAGCTTCCCTATTTCTTCCCGGCGTAGCGGCTCTTATGCTCGCTCCGGCCTTTGCCGGTTCCGCTATGGCCGGAGACGCTGACGCCACGGTAATCAACCTCACCCAAACGGCGCGCCAGTGCGTTGAATCGGAAAATGGCGTCGATCATGGCTATACATCAACCGAAAAAGCTGATTGCGAGGAAATTAATGCCAAGACCGGAGACGCGCGTCTGGCGAATTCCGACGTGCTCACCCTGAAGCCCGGTAAGTATATTTTCCGTGTCACCAACAAGAACGTGCCTTACTCACTCGGTTTTTGGGTCCGCGAAGAGGATTATAACTGGGCGAATCCGCTACATAAACTCAACAAGACCAGCGTTTCCGGCGGCGGCCTCGAGACCGGCACGACACTGGATTATGAAGTCGAGCTAAAGGAAGGCGAGTATCTTTATTCCTGCCCACTGAACACGACGCCCGATTATAAACTGGTTGTCAAAGGCTAGCCTAAACCGGGATATTCAGCTTGCGATAAATAAAGCTCATCAACCAAGCCGGCCCGATCAGCAGAAACTGGACGTCTTTAAAGAACGAGGGCTTCTTGCCCTCGATCTTGTGGCCGATGAACTGAAAAATCCACGCGATCACAAAGACGCCGACAGCAAAATGCCAGAGTGAAAGTCCAAATATAGGCGCGCCAATATAGAGTTGAACGGCCCCAATGCAAAGAAGCGCGAACAGCACCATACCAATTGCCAATGTCCAGGAGAGAACCGCATAATAGATGATGGTCAACAGGAGCGCGATGGTCGCCCAGTTGAGATAGGGCATCCGCGCGAAGGCATCTGGTACGGGGATGGCCCAAAGAAGGGCAACAACCGTCCAGACGATAACCGGCACCGCAATCCAATGAATAAACTTGTTTGTAGCGTTCTGATGACTCGCACCATATTCATTGAGCAGGGAAAATATCCGGCGATTCCCGCCCTTTTGCGCGATAGGTGACTTATCCATGTTTCCCTCCCCGACGCCACAATTAATGTTAGTTGCGACCGTTCACCCACGCCAACAGGCGGGCGTCCATGGGTACATCTTGCCGGAATTTCACCCGCGCTTCAAGGATCGGGCGCGCATCGTCAAATTTCCCGGCCTCCAGCAAGCTCGTGACCCAAGCAAGTTCAAATAGATCGCGCTGTGCATGACTGCCGCCAATTTCCTGATATCTTGGCTGCGCCTTTGAGAGCCAGCGCACAGCTTCATCAAACTTACCTTCAGCAATTGCGATAAATCCCCGCGTTGCGGGCAGCGCCACATCCGCCCATGATTTCCTGGTAACATCCGGGGCATCAATGGCCATTTTTTCCATGCCCGACATCAGGCGGTCCAATGCCTCTGTCTGGCCGCCCCGCGCCAAGGCATAGCCATAATGCATATCGTAGAAAGGCTGGTCGTTCACTTGCGGACGCTCCGCGACATAACGGCTGACGTCCTCCCAACGGTCACCAACATCGACGCCGAGTTGTTCAAGTCGCCAGAGGAGAGAAATGGCATTCACCTGATCGAGACTATAAGTCTTGTCTACACCCCAGACCTTCCCGTCATAGAGCTTTAACGGCGTCTCGAAATCCTCCTGTTCCAGGAAGAAGAGTGCCTGATGCCACCAATTATGGGTAAACATGAAGCTGTTACGGTCCTCCCACTCGTTGGAGAGATCCTGCATCCATTTGATGCCCTCGTCATGGCGCCCCTGCGTCAGCATGACATGCGCCACCGCGTGATGGGCCCAGGGCTCCTTACGTTGCATCTCTGTCGCGCGGCGGCCGTCTTCCTCGGCAAGGTCCAGCATGCTTGACTGCTCCCGACCGAAAGCGCGCATCCCATATACATAGGCACAGTTCTTGTGGCGGCCGATTACTGAATCAGCCACCCAGAGTAATGTCTTATCATCTCCGATATTAAAGTAGCTGTTCTGACAGAGCTTGGCGCCGAACAAATCACCCGGAAAGTCAATGACAAGCTGGCGCAGTTTCTTGAGCAGGCTTCCGATTTTATTGTCACAGAGATCAAGAATGGCGGAGATAAATAGCTGCTCTCGTTCCGTTGTCGCGCTCATCGCCGCCTGAGCCCGGGCATAATATTTCCGAGCGATCTCATGTCCTTCCGGCTTTTCCATAAAGATACCAAGCAGAGCTGCATACGCCGCGGCGATGGCGCAGTCCGGGTTACTATCGGAAGCCTCAAAGATTGGTGCGAAGTCTGTTCCGAAACCGATGTAGCTCTCAATAAAGCGGTTGATGGCATCTACCGTCTTATCCGATTGCGTGGTAAGCGGATTTCCAAACATATCTTCGCGCATGGCTTATTCCTCGTTCAAGAGATCTAACGGATAGATCGGCCGGCGGACCTTCTCATACCGCAGAAGATTATTATCCGACGTCGTTACACCCTTGCCATCCAACGTGAGCGTTGCCTTGCCGATTGGTGCAAATCCCGCCCGGTAGTGAATACGGCTTTTCAGAATGAGGTAGCGCTTGTATTCCGGCTGGATCCCGACCGAGGTAAAGACGCCCGTGTCCCAAGGCTCGTGATGATTGGAAACAATGACGATTTCCATATTACCGGTATCCAGCACCGCCGTCGGCCCCATAAATACCTTCACGCCCGTATACATGGGCCCGCGGACAATCCACTCCCCATTGGTGAGGGTTTTTACCGTTCCAGTTACGGTGAGCGGCTCTCCCGGCTCATCAATAGACGGCATATCTGTTTTACCACCGAGTTTCAGCGTGATTTCATTGCCAACGCCTGCCCTTTGCATTTCCTGCACAGCGGCGGGATCCCAGACAGCGCCAACCGCCACATCCTCAAGGCCCTGCCTTAAAACTTCCTCGATCACCGTCATTACATCCTGCGTCGCACCCGATCCGCAGTTATCCGCGTGATCCAGCAAAATAACCGGTCCATCCGTCATGCTCTTGGCCTTAGCAACCTGCTCATCAAGCGGCGTATGCTGATAGATGAATTCCTCTTTCAATTCCCAGGCTTTTGCAAGGATACGATCCCGCACCTCGTCTGCCTTTGCCTGATCGCCATCGGTCACAATGATCACTGAGTTACCGGCATCCTGCATATCCGCAAGGGCAAAGCCACCAAACGCCGTCGCGGCCAGCACGCCCGGTTCTTTTTCGGCTTCGCGACACATTCGGATCAAGGTTGCCATAGGCTCATCATCCGTACCTTGACGCAGTGTCTGGCTCAACAGGGGCGCATTCCCCCACGACATAACGGGATTGATCTTGCCCGCCATTGCATCGAACAAAACTTCCCCGATCTGCTTGCCAACCTCATACATATCAACATGGGGATAGGTCTTGTAACCAATCAGTGCCGTGCAATTCTCCACCATCTTGGCCGTCAGGTTACAATGCAAATCCAGCGTAACCGCAATCGGAAGGTCCGGATCGATCGCGCGTATTTTTTCGAGCAGCGTTCCCTCGCCGTCATCCGTATGTTCAGCGACCATCGCGCCATGAAGATCCAGCAGCGCCACATCTACGCCCTCCCTCACAGCGTCCAGAATGGGTTCCACCATATGGTTATAGGCATCCTTCGTCACCGGGCCGGAGGGCATGGCCTCCGCTGCGACTGGAGTTATGATTTCGGCGCCCGCCTCACGGGCCAGTTCCACATAGGCGCCGAAGGGCATACCAGTCCCTTCATAGGCCTTCAGCGCATCCTCGCCAAGATGGGCTCCCCAGTCCTGAAATCTTTTCCAGTCCGCGACAATAGGGGAAAAGGTATTGGTTTCATGTTTCATCATCGCGATTAAAATGCGCATTAGACGATCCCCTTCTCGTTGAATTCGAGGGTTGTTTGCAGGCAAACAAGTTTATCAGCTTACGTCTCGCGCACAACAAAAAACCCGGCACATGGCCGGGTTTTCGTTTCAACAGTTTTCGCTGTCTTAATTTCGATTGCCAAGCAGGCTCAGCATAAACATGAACAGGTTCAGGAAGTTCAGATACATGGAAACCGCGCCCATAATCGCGCCTTTTTCCATCACTTCCTGACTATGGCCATGATAATATTCGGACTTAATCCGCTGCGTATCGAAAGCAGTCAGACCGGTAAAGATAAGAACGCCCAGTACCGACACCACAAAATGCATCATGGTAGAGGCAAGGAAGATATTCACCACGGAGGCAATAATAATCCCGATCAGCCCCATGAAAAGGAAGCTGCCCATACCCGTCAAATCTCGCTTCGTTACATAACCGTAAAGGCTTGCGGAGCCGAAAGTCGCGGCGGTAATGAAGAAGACCCGGACAACACTTTCCGCTGTGTAAACCTGAAAGATGTAAGTAATGGAGACACCGAACGTGGCGACCATAATCCAGTAAAGGATTTTCGTCGTACTTGCACTGGTTCGCATCATGGCGAACAACAGGCCGAGCGGCGCCAACATCACAACCCACTGCAGCGGCGTGCCGAATACTGCGTTGTATATTGCTGGTGTCGAAGCAGTCAACGCTGCGGTAATGCCGCTCAAGGCAAGGCCGGAAGCCATGTAATTGTAGACCTTCAGCATATAGCTGCGCAGGCCCTCATCAAGAACTGCTTGATCTTGCGTACCTGCTCTTGCCGTACGTAACTTTGAAAAGTCTGTTGCCATCTATAATTCCCCTGAAGGTATCTAACTCCGCATTGATATTGTATTTTTCCTTCTGATTTTCAAGGAAAATCGACGCCACTATATGACATTAGCGTTAATTAATAAAGAACTGGCACATACGGTCCGATATTTTGCTTTTTGCATAAATTACAGATGGCGTTGACACAAATTGCCCAGATTATTCCTTTAACTAGCCCGATTCACAGCATTTTGACGCCACATTGGAGGAACAATCTCCACCTCAGAACATCGATTGACCGATTTCCTTGATTTACGGTCCTTCGATTGTTCGGCGGACATGCATCGATAGTTAGGTGCCGAACCGTCCAACATTAAATTGAATGGAGATTATTATGAGAAAACTGCTTATTTCCACTGCCACGATTACTGTTCTCGCAGCTGCACCGGCGTTGGCAGCAGCACCAGATTTCAATACAATTGATACGGAGGGGAATGGTGCTGTATCCTTTTAGGAGCTTGTCGTTGTCATGCCTGATACAACGAAAGAACAGTTTGCATCTGTCGATCTCGACAAGAGCGGTGAACTGTCGATGGAAGAATATACTGCGGCAACGAAAAGCTAACTAGCTGAATCCACCGCAGGTTCAATTCATCAA
This sequence comes from uncultured Alphaproteobacteria bacterium, assembly GCA_937910835.1. Lineage (GTDB taxonomy): Bacteria > Pseudomonadota > Alphaproteobacteria > Sneathiellales > Sneathiellaceae > Sneathiella. The sequence continues at coordinate 6,830 of CALEMG010000155.1, forward strand.
AATGAGGCCGTCAGAGGAGCTCCTTTCCTTTGGCGGCCTCATTCTTTTTTCAGGGGTCATTCAGTCAGATCTTAGCGCTGGCGCCACTTTCTCGCCCAGCGCCCGCCAGGACCCCAGCAAACCAAATAGCAATGTCACCAGGACACTAATCACAATTGTCGCCAGGATCGTATAGGGCAGACTGATCCATTTCGCTTCGAGGATATCGGTGATAACCATATAGGCCGCGAACCAGCCTGTCGCGGCAGCAATGACCGAGGTCACAAGGCCGAGCAAGGCATATTCCAGCAGGAAGGTAATGAATATATCCTTTCTCGTCGCGCCAAGAAC
>CALEMG010000156.1 GCA_937910835.1 uncultured Alphaproteobacteria bacterium
CGGGATGTCTCAGCCTCAGTTTTGCGGGCATAGATGCGGAAGACCTACTGCATGAGCTTTCGGAACTTGCCATCAGTATAGGATCAGCCTGCAGTTCAATGTCAGGGGAACCTTCTCATGTCTTGAAGGCGATGGGAAGAAACGTCGTTGATATCGCGGCGACAATCCGGCTAGGGATTGGGCGGCAAACAACTGAGGCCGAGGTAAGCTACGCCGCCACTCAAATCATCGCCGCCTACCACCGTCTCACCGTCGGCAATGAAACAATCGGAATTCAAGGAAGAGCCATCCAACGCAACAGGATGTCATAGGGGAAGCTGATGGAAATTGAATTGATGGAATGGTTTCAACTCGCCATCCGCTGGATCCATATGATCACCGGTATTGCCTGGATCGGAGCGTCCTTTTACTTTGTCTGGCTCGACATGAACCTCACGCCACCGGAGAAAGACGGGTACAAGGACAAGGCAGGTGTTGGTGGAGAGCTTTGGGCCGTACATGGTGGCGGGTTTTACGAAGTGCAGAAATACCGTCTGGCACCACCCGAAATTCCGCGAACACTCCATTGGTTCAAATATGAGGCCTATTTCACCTGGATCAGCGGATTTATCTTGCTGACAATCCTCTATTACTTCGGGGCAGATATCTATCTCATCGACAGGAGTGTTGCAGATATTTCCACGGATGCGGCCATCCTGATCGGCATTGGCTCCATCGCCGGAGGCTGGATCATCTATGATCTCCTTTGCAAGTCTCCCCTGATTAACAATCAAATGATCTTCGGCCTTGTCCTGTTTGCCCTCCTCACCCTTGCGGCCTTTGGACTATCGCAGCTATTCAGCGGCCGCGGCGCTTATATCCACATCGGGGCCATAATGGGGACAATCATGGTGGCGAATGTCCTGATGATCATCATTCCCGGTCAGGCCGCCCTTGTCTCCGCCGCAAAAAAGGGAGAGGCCCCCGCCCCTGTCTATGGCCTCCGGGCAAAGCAAAGATCACTGCATAACAATTATTTCACCCTGCCGGTCTTGTTTATCATGATCAGCAACCATTACCCGATGACCTACGGTAATTCCTATGGCTGGCTGTTGCTGGCCGGAATCTCCCTTGTCGGGGTGCTGGTCCGGCATTTTTTCAATATGAAAAATCAGGGGCGCGCAAAGCAGGGTTTCATCCTGCTGCCCATTGCCTTTGTTCTTTTCTTTGCCATTGCCTATGCGGCTGCGCCAAAACCGGAAGGCGTACCAACCGAAACGATATCGTTCTCAACGGTTGAGGCCATTGTTCATGAGCGTTGCACCAGTTGCCACGCCGCGAAGCCTTCGAATACGGATTTTGAGACCCCACCCAAAGGTGTCCGGCTTGAAACGCCCGCACAAATCGCCCGGGAGAAAACCCGCATCAAACAGCAGACCGTCGATACGAAAACCATGCCGCTTGGCAACCTCACCCAGATGACGGATGAGGAGCGAAAGATTATCGGCTGGTGGATTTCACAAGGCGCGTCAACGGATTAGGAATAAATCTGAACCGGATTTCCCGTTGCCACAGGGGCCAGCACCTTTTCCTTTTCCCGTCTGTCCCGTGAAAAGTGACGGATGTACTTGCTCGTCACATTTTCCGTTTCCACGATCAC
>CALEMG010000157.1 GCA_937910835.1 uncultured Alphaproteobacteria bacterium
AGCGTATGTTTCCGGAAAAGAAAAGCAGAAGAAGAAGGGACAGTTTACCAAGGTACACGGAGGCAAGAAAAAGAAAGAAGTAGGGTCTAAAGAGTGAGATTATGGCGTTCATCTTCGTCGGGAAGTAAAGGCAAACCTGCTCTGGCACCTCAGAGCGTGGTCGGCCCGCAAGCGGCTGATCTTTTGGCGAAGTTCTCGCCGGAGATCGCGGAAAAGCTGCTGCCCGAAATAGATGTGAACGAAAATCGATCCACTGTTGCACAAATGGTCAAAGCTTACTTGCGTGATGCGATGCAGCGTGAAAAAGTCGACCTGAACGTTCTTGAGCAACGAAACCTAGTTAATGACCTCACCCAGTCCCTATGGCTGGAACTCGATAAGAAAAAACAGTCTCTTCCGTCTCAGCCGGGCTTAGAGTCATCCGCTTCGGAGGTCCAGGATGGAGCTACCCCTGCGGCGAACGGGAGTGGTGAGAGCTCAGCTTATACGCAGATCGTTGAAGAGGGCGTGACCGTTTTTGGCGCTGATCCTGAAGCGCCCGTTGAGGTTAAGGCCGAGTTTGAACAGCCGCAGGGCGTTGATCGCCTGCCATCCGATACAGACAGCGATGACGATGATGTGGTTGAGCCCGTTGTGCCGCTGGCTAAAACAGTGGAGGAGGAAGACGAGCCGGAAGAAGACGATAAATCATCGTCTCTCCTAAACATTGATATGACGCCGGAGACCACGGACACCAAGATGAATAAACATCTTGAGACCGTGAAGGAAGTACTGCAGCCGTTGTTGATGGAACGCATCGATATCAGCGCCGCCGTGACCATGGATCGGCTCGACCTAGCACGTGATATTGCCGATATCATTACTGATATCCTGATCGAGGAACGCATTCCGCTCACCCAGCTCGAACAGCGTGAGCTGGCCGACAGACTGATGCATGACAAGCTCGGCCTTGGCCCGCTGGAGCCTCTTCTGGCCGATGAGACAATTACGGATATCATGGTCAACGGCCCAAAACAGGTTTATGTGGAACAGAAAGGCAAGTTGGTCCTGTCAGATTGCCAGTTCCGCGACAATGCCCATGTGTTGCAGGTCGCGGGCCGGATCGTCAGTCATGTCGGTCGACGGATCGATGAATCGAACCCCCTGGTGGACGCACGTCTCGCCGATGGTAGTCGTGTGAATATCATCATTCCGCCGCTCGCCATTGATGGACCGTCGATCTCCATTCGTAAATTTGCCAAACAGAAAATCACCCTTGATGTGATGGAGCGGACGCAGAACCTGTCGCATGCCATGTCAACGGTGCTTAAAGTTGCTGGCCGGTCGCGGCTGAATATCTTGATTTCCGGTGGTACTGGTTCCGGTAAAACGACCATGCTGAACGCAATTTCGCAGCTGATTGACCCCGGTGAACGTATTGTCACCATCGAGGACGCGGCTGAATTGCAGCTGCAGCAGCCACATGTCGTCCGTCTTGAGACCCGCTCCGCCAACCTTGAAGGGGGCGGTGAGATTGCCATGCGGGACCTCTTGAAGAACTCTCTGCGTATGCGTCCGGACCGTATTATTCTTGGTGAAATTCGTGGCAGTGAAGCCATTGATATGTTGCAGGCCATGAACACGGGCCATGACGGATCACTCTCCACCATCCACGCTAACCGCCCGCGTGAGGCGCTGACCCGGCTTGAAAACATGGTTGGGATGTCGAGCGTTAATCTGCCGGCAAAGGCAGTGCGCACCCAGATTGCCTCCGCCATCGACTTGATCGTCCAGATCAGCCGCATGCGTGATGGTGTTCGGCGCGTGACCTATATTTCCGAAGTTGTGGGCATGGAAGAAGACGTGATCACGATGCAGGACCTTTTCTGGTACGAGTTCCAAGGTGAAGATAAGGGCGGCCGTCTGCTTGGCGATTTCAAGTCGACTGGATTGCGTCCGCATTTTGCACCGCGCGCGGGTTATTTTGGCCTTGAGAAGATGCTTTTGGGAGCCATGTGATGTTTGAAACTGCCGGATCGGGAGATCTGATAACCATGATGCTGGTCGTTGGGGGCGCGACGCTCCTTATCTCCCTGCTGTTGGTGTTTGCCTTTGCCGGTGGTGATAACCATTCGCGCGAAGCCAACCGGCGCCTGGCGGAAATCACCCAGGGCCAGAAGCCTATGGGCAAAACGAAAGCGCGCAGCTCCGCGCGCCGGACCGAAGATACTAGCGGTATCAAGATTTTCGACAGTATGATTCGAGCACTTGTTCCCAAACCGGATCAATTGAAAGTCCGGCTTGAGAAAACGGGGTTGAATATTCCAATATCCCGATATGCGACCGCCACTGGCATTTTGATCCTCACGATTATTCTTGCGGCGCATTATCTTTATGACATGTCGATGTTTTTGGCGATCCCGGTGGGCCTCGCGTCAGGTCTGTTCCTGCCGCATTTCGTTGTCGGTTATCTCGGTAAGCGGCGGATCAATAAATTTATGAAAACTTTCCCCGAGGCGATCGAACTGCTGTGCCGTGGTTTGCGCGCTGGTCTACCGATCAGCGAAGCCATTGTCACCGTCGGCAATGACGCCCCCGATCCGGTGGGTAAGGAATTTCGCGGCGGTGCCGATGCCATGCGGGTGGGGCAAAGCCGTGAAAGCGGGCTTTGGGATGTCGCTCGGCGGATTGATTTGCCGGACTTCAAATTCCTGATCATCGCTATATCCATTCAGCGGGAGACCGGTGGTAACCTGGCCGAAACGCTGAGCGGGCTTGCCAACACCTTGCGCAAGCGCCGCCAAATCAAACTCAAGATCAAGGCGATGTCGTCGGAAGCCCGGGCCAGCGCCTGGATTATTGGCTCTTTGCCCTTCATCATGTTCGGTCTGCTTTGGCTCGCGAACGAAGGCTATGTTGGGACGCTTATAACAGATCCGCGTGGTATGTATCTGATCGGTGCCGGCCTCGGTATGATTGGTTCCGGCGTGGGTGTGATGGCCAAGATGGTCCGCTTCGAGATTTAGGAGAGAGAAATGGTTGATATTGTCACGCTGTTTCCCGATTGGCTACGATCCGAAAATATGCTGGCCCTGATCGCTGGTATCGCCTCGTTTGCGGTTGTCCTGATGATGTGGAATGCGTTTCTGGTAAAGGACGCGTTGCCGGGCCGGATCAAGAATCTTGAAAAACGCCGGACCAAGCTGAAAACTGATCTTGTCAATGAGACGAAGCAGCGTAGCAAGCTGGTGGTGCGCGAAAACATGATGCATCGCGTGGTGAAGAAACTACAGCTGATGCGCGGTGAGCGGGCGAAGGTGATGGCGGCCAAGCTCGCCAAGGGTGGCTGGCGATCAAAAGACGCGCTTGTGGCCTACCTCTTTGCCAAGATTTCCTTGCCGCTTTTATTCACTGTCCTGACGGCTGCGTATCTTTTCGGGACAAGCGTGGTGGAATGGTCTGTTCCTGTGAAGCTGCTTGCCGCTGGCTTTGCCGGCTTCATCGGCTATCTGCTACCTGACACACTGTTGAAAAACAAGGTGGCGAAGCGGTATCAGGCGATCCGTAAATCGCTGCCCGACGCTCTCGACCTGCTGGTGATCTGTACGGAAGCGGGCCTCAACCTCGACAGTGGGCTTGATCGGGTGTGCCGGGAAATTGCCAACTCCGCACCTGAACTTTCTGATGAAATTGGCCTGACGTCCATTGAGATCGGCTTTTTGCCGGACCGCAAGATGGCGCTTGCCAATCTTGCGGCGCGAGTGGATTTTCAGGCGATGACGACGCTGGTTAACACCCTAATCCAGACGGAGAAATATGGTACGCCGCTTGCCGTTGCACTTCGGGTGCTGGCAGCAGAAATGCGGGACGAACGCCTGATGAAAGCGGAAGAAAAGGCGGCCCGTCTGCCTGCCATTATGACTGTGCCGATGATTGTCTTCATCCTGCCGGCGCTGTTCATTGTTTTGATTGGCCCTGCTGTTCTGAAGGCCCTTGATGCCTTCTCAGGCGGCAGCTGACCATCTCTGGCATCCAATCACGGCCATCTAGCGATATCTTCCTCCGGCGTCTGATAAGAAATCAGGCGCCGTTTATTTTGTCCGCATACGAGAGGGGCAGGCTCCCTTGCCTAAAATCACATAGGCGGCCCATGACTTTCCATGGTTTATCCATGAGCGAACCATGGTTGTCCCGCGACTTTCCGAAACTTTCCAGAAATATCCAGGGCTTCCCTGGGTTTTCCGGGGCTCACCTGCGCTCACCAGGGTTTTCCATGGGACTCCATGGGTTCTCAGAGGTTTTGGCTAATGGGATGCAGCACGGAAAGGGAATGCCTTAATGAGGCGGCTAGAGTTGCTGGTTCGAAAGAAGGAGGCGACGCTAGTACGGCATCAACCTAAAGGAACGGCATGCCGCAAGGATGATCTCTGCATAAAAAAAGCGGGCCGGTGGTTAACCGGGCCCGCTTGTTTTTTTTCTGGGTATCTTTTAGAGAGCGCCGTTAAAGCCTTCTCCAAAGTCGGCCGTCAGGTTCGGCTCTGTCGGTGTTGTGGGCTTGCTGACATCACCGCCATCCACCATCCGCTGGTTCGGGGCGAGGGAGGGGGAGCTGTCCTTCTTGACCGGTGTTTTTGATTTCTGTTCCATTGGCATAAAGCAATCGAACTCACGGTCCCGAAGATTGCCGCAAAGTTGCATCGTCCTGACCTTGTCAGAGAAGCCACCGATTTTCAGACGGTAAAACAGGCCGCCCTTATCCTCGCCGAGGTCAATCTCCTGAATGACAGGATCGATATCGCCAAGCAGATCGACATTCTGGGTCTGTACAATCTTCCAGCCTTTTTCTGCATCGGTCTTTTCCTTGTAGGATCCGATCTGCAGGAAGTAGCTACCGCCATCAGGCTTATAGGCACTAACCTCACCATTGATGGGCATGTCGCCCGGCACCAGGCTTACTTTTTTAACAGCCAGAGCTTCATCTGCCGGGAGATTGGCAACAACGGGGGCACTTTTCTTGGTCGAAACCGGGGTTGCTTTCTTATCCAGCGTCCACTCACGGGCCGGGGCCGGCGTTTCCGCCTTCGCCGTGATCACCGGTTTCTCAACCGGCGTGCTTTCTTTCTTTACAAAGGTCACCGGCTTTTCGTCCGATGATTTGACGTCATTGGATTCCACGTTGTTCTTCGCGATGGTAACGGGCTTTTCTAACGCTGGCGCTGTCTCTTTCTTTACGAAAGTGACAGGCTTTTCTTTGACCGGTTCGGTTTTTCTCATCGCAGTAGCGACCGGTTTTTCAATTGGTTTCGGTGCGGCCTTCTTGGCGACCACAACTGGCGCGATATCCTTCACCGGCGCCTCTTTTGACATCGGTGTCTCTGATTTAGCCATCATCATTGGCGCGCCTGGCGCCGGAACGAGGCTTTTCGGTTCTGTATGGGAGGGGACTGATTTCTTAGCCGCAGCGGCATTCGTGCTCAGCCGTTCCTCATCCACGCGGGAGACCAGAATATCCGGGTTTTCCGGCAGGCGCGGCATTGTATCTTTTGCCCGCACTTCGGCGATGACATTATCATGCGAGGCCTTCATCTTCTTGATCTGATCGTCAAGCGAGGCGACCTGTTCATCCGTTTCGCTGTTTAATGCTTCAAAATAAAGCGCATTGTTGCGGGCATCCTCTTCAGAGAGGTCCATGCGAGAGTATTTCAGCGCCTCTCCAGATTTTCCGGCCAACCCATAAGCGAGTGCCAGAGTCTGACGGTGCTTCGCCGTTGCACCCGGGCTTTCCGTAACCACCTTCAAAATCGCAATTGCCTGCTCGGTCTTGCCGGAGAGGGCGAGGGAGAGAGCCAGATTGCTCTTGTGATTGAGGTTATTGGGGTCTGCCTTGATGGCGCGTTGATAATAGCTTTGTGCCTTTTCATGCTCGCCAGCCTTGTCGAGCGCGACAGCGAGACCGCCAAGCGACTTGCTGTCATTGCTGTTGATTTGAAGCGCGCTCGTAAAGGACTGGGAGGCGAGATAGGGTTTTTCCATCTGCAGATGGCTGAAACCGATGCCGTGGTGCGCCGCGAGATTGTTCGCATCGAAGGCAAGAACACGCCGGTAAACGGCAATGGCTTCTTGCGGGCGACCTGTTTTGCGCAGAATTTCGCTGATTTTAAGATATGGTGCGGGATCTGTCGGTCGTTGCTTTGCGGCGGTGGCGTATATCCCGAGCGCCGTGGTGGCGTCATTTTTCTGCCAGGCGCGCTCTGCAACCCGCATCATCGCGTCAAGAGACATAGAAATCGATGAAGAGGCTTAACTTGCGGCAGGCTTCGCAAAGGCGAGCCAGATAGGAAGAGCCTCGTGTA
>CALEMG010000158.1 GCA_937910835.1 uncultured Alphaproteobacteria bacterium
GGGGTCAGGGCGATATCGGACACCCGCTCGAACAGGGTGAGAAGCCGGGGTCCGCGCCCGGATTTCAATGCCGGCTCGGCCTTGGCGATATTGTGGCGAATGACCATGCCCACCGCATAGGCGACCGCGCAGATGGCCGCCATCGCGAACAGGGAAAATGGCCCTGTCGTATCCGCCAGCAAGGAAACGATTACCAGAAACCCGCTGCCAAAGATGGAGGCGAGCGGTGTCGTCGTGCCGTGGATAAACCGGGCGAACGGGCTTCGGCGGGGCTTTGCTGAACTCATCGGGCAACTTTCAACTTGGGACGCAGCACCGTCAGTTTACGACGCAGAAGGAGCAAGGCAATTGATTATTCAGGACTTACGCAATCTCATCGTCCGTCCCACGTTGGACGCGCTTCATATGGGCGGTGTGAATGCCGAGAATCTTGTCCTCGGCACCGGGCTGGTGGAGAGCGGCTTCAGGCATCTCCGGCAAATGGGTGGGCCCGCACTCGGCTTCTATCAATGCGAACCCGCAACCTATAACGACATCCTCCGCTATCTCGGAGGACGCCCCGCGCTTCTTAGGCGGCTCCGGCTGTTCATGGCGGGAGAGGGCGTGCCGGCGGTCTCGCAGCTTGTCTGGAACCTTAAATTCGCGACTGCGATCTGCCGCATCCATTACTGGCGCAAGCCCGGCGCGATCCCCGACGATCTGGAGGGGCAGGCGGCCTATTGGAAGTGCCATTACAACACCGCGCTCGGGCGCGGCACGGTGGAAAAATACCTCAAATGCGCCCGTCCCTTAACAGAAGGAATGACCTAATGAAGACCTATTTGAAGGGTAAGAAAACCTATGTCACGGCGGCTCTCGCCATTATCGCGGCGGTGGGCAGCTATCTGCTCGATGAGATTCCGACGCAGGATATGATCGAGGCGATTTTCGCGGCCCTCACCGCCATGACCATCCGCGCCGCCATCCCAACGGAGGCGACGAAATGAGGCGCGTCATCATTGTCGCGCTCCTGCTGGGGCTGGCGGCTTGCGCCGCGCCGCTGGGGCAGCTCTCAGCACGCGATCAGCTGCTCGTCACCTGTGACGGCCTCGCCACCACCATGGGGATCGTGAAGAATTTCATCCTCGACGGCACGATTGACGACCCGAGGACGCTTCGAGATATTCGCGGGGCTTCGGTGATTGTGGAGGAGAGTTGCCGCAACGATCAGGATTATGTCGCGGCGCTGAACCGTCTTGCGGCGCAATCGGTGATTTTGCTGGAAGCGCGGCTTGCCGCTGAGACTGACACCGGAAAAGGGAGCTAGGCCCATGGAAATTACATCCGCCTCCATCATCGCCCTGATCGAGGGTGGTGCGTTTCTCGTAAACGCCGCCCTCCGAGCGCAGAAAGGCGAACTTAGCCAGAGCGACGTTGACGCCATCCTCAATCACGTCGGGGCGGAAGCAAGCGACCTCCGCCGCGTTATCGATGCCGCGCTGGCAAAGAACGGCTGATCCAAACAAAAAGGGAGGCTCTCACCGGCCTCCCTTTTAATCCTACCGAGATTTCCCACCTAGAATGCCTTTTCCGGCTGCTCCGGCCAGAGCACGGTGTTACAGCCCTTGCGCTCTGCCAATTCCTTCACCGAGATATTCCGGTCCAGAAGATCATTTGCCTGTCCGGAGGTGGCCTTTTTCCCGGCAAGCTCTGTCGCCTTGTCCGTATTGGCCGCATATTCAATGCTCAAATCCTGACAGCTTGCCGTCTTGTCGCTCTCACGCAGGTTCGAATAATCAATTGGCGGCTCATTGATCGTGCAGGCAGTGAGAAGAGCGAGGCCGAGCAGAGCGACAGTGACTTTCATTCCATTCTCCATATGCGATGGTTTACGCCACTCAACCACAGGTATTTAACGCCGTCAACTCACGCTTTGCCGCTCACATACTCCGCTGCGGATTTGCCGGCGATCTTGCCGAAGACGGCGCCGTTCATCAAGCCGGTGCCGCCGGGGTAGTTGTTATAGAAAATCCCGCCCACCAGCTCCCCCGCCGCGAACAGGCCGGGGAGGGGCGCGTAGTCCGTGCTCTGGACTTGCGCGTTCGTATCGATGCGGAGGCCGCCGAAAGTGAAGGTGATCCCGCAGGTGATGGCATAGGCTTCGAACGGGGCCTCTGTGAGCTGGTTAGCCCAGTTGCTCTTGGGCAGCGGCAAGCCCTTTGTGGCGCGCCCGTCCTTGACATTCGGATTGAAGGGAATGTCAGTCTGAACCGCGTCGTTATAGGCCTTGACCGTCTCGATAAAGCCTTCAGGGTCGACCCCTTCGAGCTTTCCGGCCAGTTCCTCGATACTGTCGGCGGTGACCTTGGTGACCTCCCGGATGCGGTATTCATCGCGGAGGAGGTGGAGCGTTTTTTTGTCGAAAATCTGCCAAGCGAAATGGCCGGGCTGGGCCAGCACCTCGCGGCCGTATTTCGCGTAAGTATAGTTGCGGAAATCCGCCCCCTCATCGACGAAACGCTCCCCCTTTGCATTGACGATAATACCGAAGGGGTAGGAATGCTTCTGGAAGCCGTCGCCGACGGCGAGGTCGCCAAACTCGGGCGCGTTCCGCTCCCATCCGACGGCGTGGCAGCCGGACCAGTTGCCGGCGGAGCTGGCGCCGATATCCATTGCCATGCGAATGCCGTCGCCGGTGTTATAAGGAGTGCCGCGCACTTTCGCGAGATCCCAATTCGGCCCGAGATAGCGCGTGCGCATTTCCGTGTTCGCTTGAAAGCCGCCGGCGGCGAGGATGACGGACTTTGCCGAAACCTCCTCGATCTTGCCTTTGCGGCGGATTTTCACGCCGGTGACACCTGTCCCGTCGGTGATAAGTTCCAACGCACGGGAATCATACCAAACGTCGATGCCGCGTTTCGTTGCCGAGCCGATGAGCGCATCCACAAGGCCGGGACCGCCGCCCCAGGCCTCCACCGTCAGGCCGCCCCAGAACTTGAACTTGCCATCGACCTTGAACGCTTGCCGCCCATAGATGGGCACGAAGCGCACGCCTTTCTCGCGCATCCAGCGGATGGTGGAAAAGCTATTTTTAACAAGGACTTCGCATAGGTCGGGGTCGGTCCGGTGCTGGGTGACGCGGAACATGTCGTCGAAGAACTGGTCCTCTGTATAGGTGCCGAAATCGGTGGTGGCGATCTCGTTTTCGGTGAGGTCCGGCATCACGGCCAGCAGGTCGTCGAGACCGTTATAGGCGAAGCGGATGGCGCCTGCGGTAAAGCGCGAATTGCCGCCGCTTACCTCTTCGGGCGCGCATTCGAGGACGAGGACTTTTGCGCCGTTTTCCTCGGCGCTTAAAGCTGCACAGAGGGCCGCGTTTCCCGCGCCCACGACCACAACGTCATACCGGCTCTCCGCCATCAGTCTTTCCCTTCAATCAAGTTCAGCAGTACCGGAAAATACTCCGCGCCGAAGCCCGCCGCGCTCGTCTTCTCCAGCATCTTTTTCGCCAGTTCCCCGGCGGGCGATTTGATCCCCGCATCCGCCGCGAGCTCAAGCGCGTAGGTGATATCCTTGGTGGCATAGTCCGTGCCGAAGGCGCCAACGGGAAAATTCCGCGGCAGCATCGCCTTTTTTACATGGTTGCGCAGCGCAAAGCTGTCCGCTGAGCCCTTCGACAGGGTATCGACCAGCAGTTCGCGCTCAACGCCTGCGCGCTCGCCAATGGTGAGCGCTTCGCCCAACGCGACGACGGACTGGATCAGCAGCATATTGTTCAGCAGCTTGACCACCTGGCCCGTGCCGACGCCGCCGCAATGGGTGATATCGGTCGCGGCGGCGGCGAGATAGGGTTGGATTGTCTCGAAGGTATCCTCATCGCTGCCGACCATAATGCTCAAGGTGCCGTCGATGGCCGCCTGGCGGGTGCGGGCGACGGGGGCGTCGGCGAAAATCATACCCTTTTCTTCAAGCGCGGCGGCGGCGGCCCGCGCGATGGCGACGGGGCAGGTGCTCATATCAACAATGATCTGCCCGGCCCGGCCGTTTTCAAGCAGGCCGTCTGGCCCCAGAATGATTTTCTCCACCTCCGGCCCGCCGGGAAGCGAGAGGAAGATGATCTCGGCGGATTGTGCCACCTCGGCCACGCTTGCGGCGCGGGTGGCACCGTCCGCGACCAGCCGCGCCAGCGGTCCGTCCGAGAGATCGAACACCGTCATGGACCCGAGGCCGGCTTTCGTCATGTTGCGGCACATGGGCTCGCCCATGACCCCGAGGCCGATAAATCCGAGCTTTGTCTTCTCCGTCATCCTGTTTCCTTAAAATGGGCGGCGGGGTCTAGCCGCCGAGGCCGCCAAGATAGATGCTCTTGGTCTGCTGATAGGCGCGCAGGCCCTGAATGCCTTTTTCCCGCCCGAGCCCGCTTTGCTTGTAGCCGCCGAATGGTGCGGCGATGCTGAGCTGCTTGTAGGTGTTGATCCAGACCGTGCCCGCCTTGATCGCACCGGCGACGCGCCAGGCTTTCGTGAGATCCTTGCTCCAGATGCCACAGGCGAGGCCAAAGACCGTATCATTCGCCTGTTTGATCAGGTCTTCTTCGGAAGTGAAGGGCAGGACGACGAGGACGCTGCCGAAGATTTCCTCCTGACAGACAGGGGAGCTGTGGTCGAGACCATCGATGATCGTCGGCAGATAATAGGCGCCTGCGGCGCATTCCGGTCCATCAGGCCGCGTACCGCCAAGGACAACCCGTCCGCCTTGCTCCCGTGCAATTTTTACATAGCCTTCGATCCGGGCCCGCTGCGCGTCTGAGGCCATGGGGCCAATATTGCTCGCATCATCAAGCGGTGGTCCGACCTTCAGCTTTTTCGAGACCGCGACAAGACGCTCCATAAAGTCGTCATAGATCTCTTGCTCGACAAACAGGCGCGATCCGGCGACGCAGGACTGCCCGCCGGAGCCGAAAATGGCGGAGGAGACATCCGCCGCCGCCTTGTCGAGATTGGCATCTGCGAAGACGATGGTGGGGGACTTGCCGCCAAGCTCCAATATGGTCGGGATAAAGCGGCCCGCCACCGCCTCGGCAATGGCCCGGCCCGCATTGGTGCCGCCGGTGAAGGAAACCATGGCAAGATCGGGGTGGTTGATGATCGCTTCGCCGACCGTGTGATCGCCGGGAAGAACGCTCAAAAAACCTTCCGGCAGGCCCGCATCGATAAAGGCGCGGGCAAGCTCGATAGAAACCAAGGTCGTGAGTTCAGAGGGTTTCAGGATGACCGCATTTCCCGCGGCAAGCGCCGGGGCGATTTTTTGCGCGGCCATGGTGAGCGGGGAATTCCAAGGTGTGATCGCCGCAACGATACCCATGGGTTCATGGGTGGTGACGGAGAGATACGGGCCGCGCGGGGGCGGGGCTTCTGCCTCCACGGTTTCACACACGGACGCGAAATAACGCACGATGCCCGCCGCAGCGCTCACTTGTCCGAGCGATTCTTTCAGCGTCTTGCCATTTTCCGATGTTTGCAGCCCGGCAAGTATTTCTTTACGTTCCAGCATTAACTCGGCGGCCTTGAAAAGGACGCTGGCCCGTTCATGGGGCGGGCGGGCGAACCAGTCGATATTGGCAAGCGCGGCGGTGCCCCGCGCGAAAGCCTGATCTACCTGATCTTTCGAAGCCATGTGAATATCAGTAATGAGGGAACCATCGGCCGGATTGGTCACGGAGAGAATACCTCCCATGCCCTCAATTTCCTCCCCGGCAAGCAGCATTGTTTTTCTTGTTTTTATCATGGCTCCCTCACTTGCTTGCAAAAGAAGACTACATTGCTTCGATTAATATGATAAATAATAATTTTATGGTTATTAATACGAAATATATATAAATGGGTGGCGCAGGATGTATCGACATTTTCAAGCCTTTGTCGCGGTCGCGCGACATCTGCATTTCACCCGGGCGGCGGAGGAAATCCATATCACCCAGCCCTCGCTCTCGCTGCTGATCCGGCAGCTGGAGGAAAAACTGGGCGTCAAGCTGATCACGCGTAGCACGCGGCAGGTCGCGCTGACCGAGATGGGCAAGACCTTTCTACCTCTTGCCGAAAATGCGGTGAACGATCTTGATTCGGCTGTCCGCCTTATGAAGGATTTATCGAACCTTCAGGCGGGGAAGGTAACCGTCGCGGCCTTTCCCTCGGTCGCGGCGAACCAGCTTCCGCCGATCCTCGTGGAATTTCATCGCAAATATCCGAATGTGAAGGTGCAAGTCGTTGATAGCATCTGGGGAACGGTTGTCGAAAAAGTGCGCTCCGGGATCGCCGATTTCGGCGTCGGATCGGAGCCGCCGGAGATGGAGAACCTCGCTTTTCAGAAAATCTATGATGATCAGATCATGTTGCTTGCGGCAAAGGATCATCCGCTTGCGAATGCAAAAAGCCTGACCTGGCATCAGGTCGAGACAGAAGAGATTGTCCTTCTTTCGGCGGAGACGGGCGTTCGCCAGAGCATCGATGCCGCCCTGGCGGGCACCGGGATTGAGCTCAAACCGATTATGGAACCGGCGCTCGTCCAGACAGCGGCGGCGCTGGTGGCGGCGGGGGCGGGCCTCGGGATTATCCTTTCTTCCTATCTTACCGCCATACGGATGGAAGGGCTTGTCGCGATCCCGCTCACAAAGCCGAGCATTCCCAGGCCTGTCGGTATTATCACCCGCCGTAACTCGCAGATGACCCCCGCCGCCGAGGTCATGCTGAAAATGGTGGCGGGCGGGCTGACCGAATAAGCGGCGGCGGTCATATATTGACCGGAAATCACTCGTCGTTATATTTCATAAGTTATCGGCTCGGAAAACAGGAGCATTAGATGTTGGAGAATGTAGGAACCTAGCAACACACATGAGAATGCGATGTTGCTTGTACATGACGGCTTGGGGGCGCTCCAAGG
>CALEMG010000159.1 GCA_937910835.1 uncultured Alphaproteobacteria bacterium
TCTTTGCCGTACCGCCGACCGAGGCCGGGAGCGATGGTTTCTTCACCGCTGTTCTTGAAAAAGGCGCGTCGCGGTCATAATTGAAATTTAAGGCGTCCTGCTCACCATTTCGTGAATCAGCGCGGTCATTTTTTGCGATATAGTTGTAATCCGGTATCGCGAATGGGCCGTATAGTCCTGAAACAAGACGCTAAAACGAATGGGAGAAGTTGGGGACAATGACATTTCGCAAATTTATTCTGGCAATCTTCACCGTCTTTGCGGCGCAGCTTCTGGCCGCGCAGATCGTCTTCGCGGCGGGCAGCAGTAGCAGCACGACCGAGGCCGAGGCCCCGAAAAGCGCGGATTTCGCTGCTGGCAAGGCCGCTATCGACGCGGAGCAGTGGGAAGCGGCCATTGCCGCCTTTACCAAGGTAACCGCGGACGAGCCAAAAAATGCCGATGCCTATAACTATCTCGGCTATGCCAACCGCAAGATGAAAAACTACGATGCGGCGTTCGCCAACTATAACAAGGCACTTACAATCGACCCCGATCACAAGGGCGCGAATGAGTATATCGGCGAGGCTTACCTGCAGACGGGCAACCTCAAAATGGCGGAGGAACATCTCCTCAAACTCGACGCGCTCTGCTTCTTTGGCTGCCCCGAATACACCATGCTGAAACGCGCGGTTGAAGACTATAAGGCCAAGCAGAGCTAAAACTGCGAAAACACGTCATAAACGGGCTGGACAGGCACCCCCAAACTGTCTAAACCCCGTTTATGAAAAACAGTATTCTGATCATTGACTTTGGCAGTCAGGTCACCCAGCTGATCGCGCGGCGCGTCCGGGAGGCAGGGGTTTACAGCGAAATCATTCCCTTCAATACAGCGGCCGAACGGTTGAAAGATTTTCATCCCGGCGGGATTATTCTCTCGGGCGGTCCGGCCTCTGTTATCGGCGACGAGACGCCCCGCGCGCCCGATGCCATTTTCGAGATGGGGGTGCCCATCCTCGGCATCTGTTACGGCCAGCAGACCATGGTCGATCAGCTCGGCGGCAAGGTCGAGGCACCGGACCATCGCGAATTTGGTCGCGCGGATATCAATGTGGTCGCGGATTGCGACCTTTTTAATGGCGTCTGGGAGGCGGGATCGCAGGATCAGGTCTGGATGAGCCATGGTGATCATGTGGTGCATATCCCCGCCGGCATCTCCGTTGTCGCCACTTCCAGCGGCGCGCCTTTCGCCGGCATCGCCAATGACGAGAAAAAATTCTATGGCGTGCAGTTCCATCCCGAAGTGGTACATACTCCGCGCGGCGCGGCGCTTCTTTCCAATTTCGTGCATCGTATCTGCGGCCTTGCGGGCGACTGGACCATGGCCGCCTTCAAGGATCAGGCGATCGACGCGATCCGCCGCCAGGTCGGTGATGGCAAAGTCATCTGCGGGCTTTCGGGCGGGGTGGACAGCTCCGTCGTTGCCGTCCTCATCCATGAGGCGATCGGCGATCAGCTGACCTGCGTTTATGTGGATACCGGCCTGATGCGCGCGGGCGAATCGGATCAGGTGGTGAGCCTCTTCCGCGACAAATACAACATCCCGCTGATCCATCGCGATGCGTCCGACCTGTTCCTTGGGGAACTTGAGGGTGTCGACGACCCTGAAACAAAACGCAAGACCATCGGCCGCATCTTCATCGATGTCTTCGACGAGGAAGCGAGCAAGGTCGGCGGCGCGGAATTCCTCGCCCAAGGCACGATCTACCCGGAAGAGATAGAGAGAGTGTCTTTCGCTGGCGGGCCGTCGGTCACCATCAAATCGCACCATAATGTCGGTGGTCTCCCTGAACGCATGAACATGAAGCTGGTGGAGCCTTTACGCGAACTCTTCAAGGACGAGGTCCGTGACTTGGGCCGCGAGCTTGGTATGGCGGCGGAACTGGTGGATCGCCACCCCTTCCCGGGTCCGGGCCTTGCGATCCGCATTCCGGGGACAATCACCCGCGATCGGCTGGAGATCCTGCGTAAAGCCGATACCATCTATCTTGATGAAATCCGCAAGGCCGGGCTTTATAACGAGATATGGCAGGCCTTCGCCGTGCTGCTCCCCGTGCGGACCGTCGGTGTGATGGGTGATAACCGCACCTATGACTATGTCTGCGCGCTCCGGGCCGTCACCTCAACCGACGGCATGACCGCGGATTACTATCCCTTCACCCATGAATTCCTGGGCCGCGTCTCGACCCGCATCATCAATCAGGTAAAAGGCATCAACCGCGTCGTCTATGACACCACCTCCAAACCCCCCGGGACCATCGAGTGGGAATAGGTCGCTAGGAAAAGGGAGAACATCGATGAGAAAAATGACGTGCCGGCAACTTGGCGGTGCTTGTGATCTCGAATTTGCCGCAAATACTTTTGAAGAAATCGCCGCCTTGAGCCAGCAGCATGGCAAAGAGATGTTCGAAAAAATGGATGCGGCTCATTTAGAAGCAATGAACGAGATGCGGGAATTAATGAGCCAACCAGATGCAATGCAAAAATGGTTTGAAGAGAGAAAGCTGGAATTTCAGAATTTGAGCGAAGAATAGCAATCTATTCCGTTAGTGACACTGGCTGGATGTAAACAGCATGAAAATTGTCGCTCTTACTTTGCAGGGGCTCAACGAAATCTAGCAGGCCTTCATGACTTCCTGCCTGTCCATGAAATTCTCTATTTATTTTTCTCGCAGTAGGAGGATAACGTTGGGAGGCTGTTAGAAATTTCTTATTAAATTCAATAGCATGACTAGAATTCCCATGCGCGAATCATTCAGTCTTTATTAAGGTTAATACGCTAGACTTACCTGTAGTATCAGTATCAGGAGGTCATAAGTGAAGTATCGGCCGGAAATAGATGGCTTGCGCGCCGTTGCCGTTATGCTCGTCCTCCTGTATCACGCGGGATTTAGCATTTTTGGTCGTTATGACCTGTTCGGCGCGGGAGATATCGGTGTCGATATCTTTTTCGTCATCAGCGGTTATCTGATTACGACGATCATCCTAAAGGAAATGAGCGAAACCGGGACTTTCAGCTTCCGGAAATTCTATGAACGACGGGCGCGGCGTATATTACCGGCGTTGTTCTTCATCATCCTGGCGAGTTTTCCGGTGGCGATCCATATTTTGCCGCCGCTCGATCTGGCGTCCTATCTGGACAGTCTTTTCTACATCGTTTTCTTCGTCTCGAACTATTTCTTCTATGAGAAGGGCGTTAATTTCGGTGGGGAAGAGCAGTATCTTTTTGAACCCTTTCTTCATACCTGGAGTCTGGCGATTGAGGAGCAGTTCTATCTGATTTTCCCGGTTATCCTGCTGCTCTGCGCCCGGTATTTTCAGAAATTCACACTCTCAATTCTATTGGTCCTGTTCTCGCTCAGCCTGCTTTTTGCGGAGTTCAACACGAACAGACATGGCGAGTTTAACTATTTCATGCTGCCTTCCCGGTTCTGGGAGTTGCTGGCGGGGGCGCTCCTTGCTCATTTGGAGCAGGAGTATGGAAAAATCCGGCGCCCGCTTCTGAATGCGGTGATGCCGGTGGTCGGTATGGCCTCGATCCTCTGGTTTCTTCTGCTGTTCGATCCGGGTCCGGAGCATCCGAGCCTGACGACCTTGGTCCCAGTGCTTGGAACAGTGCTCATCATCGCTTTCGCCTCCCAAGAGGATCTTGTGGGGCGGATTTTGAGCTTTAAGCCGATCGTCGGCATCGGGCTGATATCCTATTCCCTCTACCTCTGGCATTTCCCCATTTATACCTATTTTGAATTAACCCAGCCGGACGCCACGAATTTAGACAAGCTCGGCTGGATCATCCTGTCGTTCCTGTTCGCGATAATGTCCTATTTCTGCATCGAACAGCCGTTCCGAAACCGCAAGCTCGTCACGCCAAAGCCGTTTTATATATCTTTGGTGGCGGTGACGGCTTTAATCCTTTCCGTCACATTATTCGGCGACCCCGTTAAAATTGCCCAGCTGAGCTCCCTGATAGAGTAGGCCCCGGCCTGTCCTTGCATCATCTTTGGGTTGCGGAGCTTCTGCGCCTCGGGATAGATTGAGTATCTGGCTGAAGCGGGAGCAAATAGATGAAAATCGCGATCCTCACTTTTCAGGGTTTTAACGAGATTGATTCCCTTGTCGCCTTCCGGATGCTGAAATGGCTGCAAAAGCCGGATTGGGATATCACGGTCTGCTGTCCAGAGGCGGAGGTGACCTCTATGGGCGGCCTTACCATCCGCGCCCAATCCAGCTTGGAAGAGGCAAGCGACGCCGATGCCGTTATGGTTGGCAGCGGATCGCTCACGCGCGAGATCGTCGAGGATGAGGCGATCATGAGCCGGATTAAACTCGATCCCTCCCGTCAGGTAATTGCCGCCCAATGCTCGGGCACCCTGATGCTGGCGAAACTCGGGCTGCTCGGCGGCGTGCCAGCCTGCACGGACAGCGCGACAAAACCCTGGGTGAAGGCGGCGGGTGTTGAGGTTCTGAACCAGCCTCTCGTCGCCCATGGCAATGTGGCGACGGCGGGCGGATGTCTGGCGTCCGCCTATCTCACGGGCTGGACCATCGCCATGCTGGATAACATCGAGACGGCGTCGAAGGCGCTCTATTACTTCGCACCGGTCGGGGAGAAGGACGGCTTTCGCGCACGGGCGCTGGACAATATCAGCCCCTACCTGCCGGAAAGAGTATATGCCTCCCCGCGGCGCAAGCCGGTTGATGCCGCCTGAGCAGGCGAGAATAAAAACAAAACGGAACAATAAAAATGAACAATATACCCGACGGTTTTACGAAAAGTCCCCGCAAGAGCCCGCTCACCGATCCGTGGGAGCCGATCTATGTAAAGATGACTGATGCGGGCGGTATTCTTGGCATAGAGGTGAGGGACGTTCATTGCAATGCCCGCGGGTTCGCCCATGGCGGCCTGATCGCCTCGCTCAGCGACAACACGATGGGCATGTCCCTTGTTCTCAAGGCGCGGGAGAAATTCGCAAACGATAAAATAAGCGCCGTCACCCTCAGCATGACCACTGATTATATCGACAGCGCGCAGATCGGCGACTGGCTGGAATTTCGCGCTGGCGTGCTGAAAGTCGGCCGTTCCATCGGCTTTACCGAAATGAAGGTTGTCGCAACACGGGACGGGGAGGAACGCCTGATCGCACGGGCCAATGCCTCCTTCAAGCTTGTCTGAGCGCAGCTCCGTCACTTCATCCTAGGCAT
>CALEMG010000160.1 GCA_937910835.1 uncultured Alphaproteobacteria bacterium
AGAAAATCGTTGTTTGCGGGCCGTCCGGTTCCGGTAAGTCAACGATGATCCGCTGCATCAACCGGCTGGAGGAGCATCAACAAGGCCAGATCATCGTCGACGGGATCGAACTGACCAACGATGTGAAGAAGATCGACGAGATCCGCCGCGAGGTGGGGATGGTCTTTCAGCATTTCAACCTGTTCCCGCATCTGACGGTTCTGGAGAACTGCACGCTGGCGCCGATCTGGGTGCAAGACCCCGAAGGCGGAAGCCGAGGAAACCGCGATGAAGTTTCTCGAAAGGGTCAAAATCCCGGAGCAGGCATTGAAATATCCGGGCCAACTCTCCGGCGTTCAGCAGCAGCGTGTGGCGATTGCCCGCTCGCTCTGCATGAACCCGCGCATCATGCTGTTCGATGAGCCGACATCGGCGCTCGCCCCTGAAATGATCTCGGAGGTGTTGGACACCATGATCAGCCTCGCCGAGGAGGGGATGACGATGATCTGCGTGACCCATGAAATGGGCTTCGCCAAGACGGTTGCCGATAGGGTGATCTTCATGGACGCAGGCGAGATTATCGAGCAGGCGCCGCCAACGGAATTCTTCGAAAATCCGCAAAGCGAGCGGACCCAGCTTTTCCTAAGCCAGATCCTGCACAACGGCTGATAAGCTATTCAAGAATAAGAAAAAGCCCGGCGAGAAATTGCCGGGCTTTTTTGTTGGTGAAAGGCCTTTTAGCTCCCTGCGTTCAGGGACTTCCAGTATTTGGTGTTGAGCTTGCCGATCATCCGATCGTGCCAGCTTCCCAAACAGCCGCGGAAGCTGAGGCTGCCAGCGATGGTGCGGTCATAGCATTCCTTGACCACGGCGCCCGCATTGTCCTTTGCGCCGCTCGCAAAGCCGGAACTCTCGGTGATGTTCTGATAGGTCGCGCGGACGATGGCGCGCTCCTCATCGCTGGCGCGGCCGCGCCAGGGCAGGCGGTTGATCGCCTGGCTGATCAGCTCCGCCGCGTCGCGCTTGTTGGTATCCAGATCAACGAGCTGCGTCGCTGCCTCCCGGAGCGGTCCGGTGGCGAGCAGGATATCCTCCTCCGTCTGTGGCTTTATGTCACCCGTGACGGGCAGCGGAACGAGAGAGAGATTCTCCGGCACAGAAATGCTCACCTCCAACGGGCCGTATTTCGTCAACTGGCTCTCGCGAAAGGCGAGGCGGACCGCGTTATGGCCGCGGGTGGCGGTAATCTCAAGTGGTAAATGGGCGAGAGAGATTTCCTGCCCCGCCGCCGTCCGGCCCGTGAGGTCGAAAAATTTCTCTCCATGCACATAATATCCCACCCCGATATTGGGGGAGGCGCGATGCTCCTGCAAACAAATGGTGGTCAGTTCCACCGTGCATTCGCCTCCGTCGCAGGTGACAGGCAATTTCAGGTCCGTCTGGGCGACTGCGAGGATTTGCGGGGCCGCATGGGCGTTGAGGGCGGCGAATGACGCCCCGGTCAGGGAAAGGGCGGTAATCAGGAATTTACGCAACCGGTCATTTGGCGATGTCATCGGAAGACCTCCGCGTGTAAGGAGCGGGTTAAATTGCATATCAGTATAAGTTTATATGCACGGCCGGTCAATGCGGGCGAGCCTTCGGGGGTGCCTTGGTTTGAATTTCTGTTGTGTAGGACGCAGCAGCCGTTCTACATCCAGCTGAGCGCTTCTTCGATAATTGCCGTTGCGCCGGTCTTTACACATTCGCCATGTGCGATCAGTAGCCCTTCGGGTTTCCAGTCTAGCACTTTCTGCCGTGCAGTGCGCGCAGGCGTGCGGTTAAGAAAGGTGAGCCGCCATTCACGCGGGGTGCTTCCATGTGCACCGACGAGGCCGTCGAGGTGCATTATCTTGCCCTTCAAACCCGACATGTTTTCCGGCGAATGCTGTTGGATAAGGTCGCCGATGATCGCGGTGCGCGACTCCCGGTGGAAAAATGCCACTTCTTCCATTGCGAAAGAGCCGTGAAATATCACCTGATCCACGTCGTCAGCCCAAGCGGCATCGGGTTCATCCTGCAACTCTGCGGCAAAATGGAGATCCGGCCTTTTGCGGGCAAGCCCCGGAGGGGCGAAGAGCTTGGCATCCGGCCACCGTGCCGCCCATTCGCCAAGAAACAGGTAATGCAGCTTGTTCGGCGACACGATGTGTCGCACAGGCCCGATTGCCTCGATCGCGCGGGCAAGGTCTTCGGTCAGGGCAATTGGTGACCACACCCACGTGCTGCCGTCGGAAAGCCGCGCAACCGCCATCCGGGTCGGGTAGGGGAAACCATAGAACGATACCGTCGGCCCAGCTGTCAGGTAGAGAGAAGAACCAAATTCTTCGAGCATCAAAATTCATCCCGGGGACGCATTTCGAATATGCTAGCCGAATAGCCATATCCTCGCCACCTTAATTTCGAACGCCCGCTTTGAGCGCATGGCAGGTGTTTCAAACCGGGCACGACCGGGGCTTCTTGTTTTTGCGATTACAGATACTCAATCGGGTCGATCTCGATCTCGCGTCGGCGGACGGGCTCAAACCCGGTGCGCTGATACATGGGCAGAGCCTTGGGATGATCGAGCGTGCAGGTATTAACGGTGACTTTCTCCGGCCCCTTCTCCCAGGCCTCTTCCAGTGCCCAGTTCAGGAAATAGGGGCCGAGCTTCATCCCGATAAATTCCGGCATGATGCCGAAATAGGCGATATCGACTGACCCGGGCAGATCGGCGCTGTTGATCTCGACAAAGCCTGCAGGCACGCCGCGGATATAGAGCACGCAAACCTCGGTCGTCTCCGCGTTCAGGATTTCCTCCAACTCGTCTTCGGGGACAAGGCGGCGGTCGATCCAGCCCCAATCGCGTCCGACCGTATTATAGAGATAACGATAGAAGGAGATCGTCGGCTTTTCTGCGCGCATAATCGCATGGGGGAGCGCCGGCGGCGGGGGCGGCGCGGCATGCTGGCGCTCCGTCATTTCAAGAAAGGTGATGGTCACGGGCCACTTGCCCGTGTGGGTTGGCTGCGGCGGTCGTTTGAGGGGCATGCTTACTTTCCGGTTTCGACTGGTAGTTCCTCATCGAGTGCCCATTCGGTCCAGGATCCGTCAAAAACGGCGACACGATGATGGCCCAGAAGATGCAAGCCGAACGCCAGGACGCAAGCGGTTATACCCGATCCACAAGATGTAATCACCGGTTTTTTTAAATCAATACCTA
>CALEMG010000161.1 GCA_937910835.1 uncultured Alphaproteobacteria bacterium
TGCATGATGAGTACCAGTATTTCTGGAGCTATATCCCGCATTTCATCCATTCACCCTTCTATGTCTATGCCTATGCGTTTGGTGACTGTCTGGTGAATGCGCTCTATGCCATCTATCAGGAGGCGGAGAGCGGCTTTCAGGAGAAATATTTCGATATGCTCAAAGCGGGCGGGACCCTTCGGCACAAGGAACTGCTCGCGCCGTTCAATCTGGATGCGTCCGATCCGGCGTTCTGGTCAAAAGGCCTCAGCGTGATTGAGGGCTTTATCGACGAGTTGGAGACGCTTTAGGCGGCTGTATTTTTGCTTTTTATTGCGTTGCACACGACATTCTGTTGCCCGACGGACATTTTTCGGTATATTTCAGGTCAAATTATAACAGTACCGAAATAGACGAGGGGTTTATCGTTATGCATGAAAACGGAAGTATGGACATTTCAGCCCAGAAGGAAAGCTTCGATGCTTTCATCAAGCTGTTCAAATATGGCACCATTTTCCTGGTGATCCTGTTGATCCTGATGGCGATTTTCCTGACCTAGCGGATAACCGGATCGCTTTAGCGCGGCCGATACCATCCTGCGGCGCGGCGGGACGCCTGTCATTCCCGCATCAAACAACAGATAAGAGGATCGATTATGAAGATCGCCATCCCCCGGGAGCGCCGGGAAAATGAAAAGCGCGTCGCGGCGTCGCCGGACACCGTGAAAAAATTCGTTGGTCTCGGCGCCGAGGTTATTATCGAGACAGGGGCGGGTAGCGCCAGTTCCTTCTCCGATGCAGATTTTGAGGCCGCAGGTGCAACCATCGCCGCCGATGAGGCCGCTGCGCTGAAAGACGCCGATATTGTCCTGAAGATCCAGCGCCCCCTCACCAAGGAAGAGGGTGAGGACGAAATCGCGCTGATGAAAAAGGGCGCGGTCCTGATGGGTCATCTCGCCGCGCTCCAGAACAAGGATCTGGCGGCGACCTATGCAAAGGCCGGGATCACCGCAATCTCGCTGGAACTGCTGCCGCGTATCAGCCGTGCGCAGTCCATGGATATCCTCTCCAGCCAGTCGAATCTCGCGGGTTATAAGGCCGTGCTGGATGCGACGGCGGAATATGGCAAGGCGCTGCCGATGATGATGTCAGCGTCCGGCACCATCGCGCCCGCCAATTGCTTTATCATGGGGTTTGGCGTTGCCGGACTTCAGGCCATCGCCACCGCGCGCCGCCTTGGTGCTGTCGTGACGGCGACGGACGTGCGTGCCGCGACGAAAGAGCAGGTCGAGAGCCTCGGCGCGAAATTCGTCATGGTCGAGTCGGAAGAAACCGGCGAAACCGAGGGCGGCTACGCCAAGGAAATGAGCGATGACTACAAGAAACGCCAGGCGGAACTTGTGTTCGAACATATCAAGAAACAGGACATCGTGATCACGACCGCGCTCATTCCGGGGCGGGAGGCACCGATCCTGATTACAGATGAGATGCTCGCCGTGATGAAGCCGGGCTCTGTCATCGTCGATCTCGCGGTTGAGGCCGGGGGCAATGTCACCCAGTCGAAGCCGGGTGAGGTTGTGACGACCGACAATGGCGTCAAGATTGTCGGCCATCTCAATGTGCCGGGCCGTCTGGCGAGTGATGCCTCGTCGCTGTTTGCGAAAAATCTTCTCAATTTCCTCACCCCGATGATCGACAAGGAAACGGGGAATTTGAACCTGAACTGGGAGGACGAGCTTGTGACCGGTACGGCGCTCACCCGTGATGGCAACATTATCCACCCGCAACTAACCGAGGGAGGGAACTGATTATGGATATGGTAGATCCAACCGTTTTCCGGCTTGCTATTTTCGTGCTCGCCATTTTTGTCGGCTATTACGTGGTCTGGAGTGTAACGCCGGCCCTTCATACGCCCCTGATGGCCGTGACCAACGCTATCTCCTCGGTGATTATCGTTGGGGCGCTGATCGCGGCGGGCCCGGCAGAAGTGAACCTCGCCAAGATTTTCGGCTTTATCGCCATCGTGCTCGCCTCGGTCAATATCTTCGGGGGCTTCCTCGTGACCCAGCGGATGCTGTCCATGTTCAAGATATAACAGAAATAAGGGGGACGATCCGTGTCAGCTAACTTTACGGCGCTTGCCTATCTGGTCTCCGCCATTCTTTTCGTTCTGGCGCTTCGCGGCCTGTCCTCACCGGACAGCTCCCGGCGCGGGAATATCATGGGCATGGCCGGTATGGCCATCGCCATTATTGTCACCATTCTCCGTCCCGACGTTGTCTCCTATGAGTGGATCATCGGCGGTATTGTCGTCGGTGGCGCCATCGGTGCGGTGATTGCCCAGCGCATTGCCATGCCCGCCATGCCGCAGCTCGTGGCGGCTTTCCATAGTCTCGTCGGCCTTGCCGCTGTGCTGGTTGCCGCGGCTGCCTTCTATAACCCGGACGCTTATGGCATCCTCGGGGCGGGCGGCGAACTGACGGTTCTCTCCCGGATCGAGATGTCTATCGGTATCGTGGTCGGCGCCATCACCTTCTCGGGCTCCGTTTTCGCCTTCACCAAGTTGCTGGGGCTTGTCTCCGGCATTCCGGTGATCTTCCCGGGGCAGCATTTCGTCAATCTGCTGATCGGCCTTGCCATCGTTGCGCTGATTATCTGGTTCTGCATTGATCTCGACCCGACGATCTTCTGGGCCATGACGATCCTTGCCTTCGTGATCGGTTTCCTGATCATCATCCCGATCGGCGGCGCCGATATGCCGGTGGTAGTCTCGATGCTGAACAGCTATTCCGGCTGGGCGGCGGCGGGCATCGGCTTCACGCTAGAAAACACCGCGCTGATCATCGTGGGCGCGCTTGTGGGCTCTTCGGGTGCGATCCTCTCCTACATCATGTGTAAGGCGATGAACCGCTCCTTCTTCAGCGTCATTCTCGGTGGAATCGGTGGAGATACGGCAGCGGCCGGTCCCGACAAGGGCGACCGTCCGTACAAGGCGGGCTCCGCCGATGATGCGGCCTTCATCATGAAGAATGCGGGCAAGGTCATCATCGTGCCGGGTTACGGCCTTGCGGTGGCGCAGGCCCAGCATGCGCTCCGTGAGATGGTCGATGCCCTGAAGGAAGAGGGGGTCGAGGTTGTCTACGCCATTCACCCGGTCGCGGGCCGTATGCCCGGCCATATGAATGTGCTGCTGGCCGAAGCCAATGTCCCCTATGACGAGGTGTTCGAGCTGGAGGAAATCAACTCCGACTTCTCCGGCGCCGATGTGGCGCTGGTGGTGGGCGCGAACGACGTGACCAACCCCGCCGCCCGTGATGACCCATCGAGCCCGATCTACGGCATGCCGATCCTCGATGTGGACAAGGCGCGCACGGTGCTGTTCGTGAAACGCTCCATGTCGTCCGGTTACGCTGGTATCGACAACGACCTGTTCTACAAGGACAACACCATGATGCTCCTCGCCGACGCGAAGAAAATGGTCGAGGATATCATCAAGGCGCTGTAAGCAACGCCTTCACTAAAACAAAAGCCGCTGGTGAGAGCCAGCGGCTTTTTTGTTGACTACAGTATTTCCAGTTGTAGGATTACATTTTTGGTAATACGTGTCATTAGTGTAGAAGTCTCGTGAGGCTAGAAAAATATTTGTATCTTCTGTGCCTCACGTTGCTGGTCGGCGGGTGCGCGCAGGACAGAAATGAGTTCCTCAAGCCCATCTGGTTCGAGGCGGTCGGGAATGGGGCTTATATGAGCCTCAATCCGGACATGGAATATCATCCGGACCGAAGAAAAAAATTGGACGATGCCGCCAAACTTTTGAAGAGAAAAATCGAGAAAAATGCCAATGGAAACTCGTTGGAAGCGCGGGTTGCCTTTTTAGAGCGGCACGGCTTTTTTTGCGATTCTTACCTAACTGAAAAGACGTTGCCGAAAGGCGTATTACGGAACGATATCCTTAACAGTAGGAAGCTGTACTTTGTAGATAAATTGAGTATATGCGGGACAATTTATTCAGGAGGGCCAAGAATACTGTTCTTATGGCCGTGGATGACAAGAAAAATGGAGGGACTGCTGATATGGCAGGTCCTTATCACCGAAAAGGACAAGCGGATAGACGTCTTCGCCTTTGTTGATGATTTAGGATTCGAAAAGTTCAGATATATAGCAGAATCAGGAAAACTGGATAACTAGGCCGTATAGAGCACTATTAGGTAGGGCGCGTATCCAAATCAAAAGCTGCTGGCGAAGGTCAGTGGCCTTTTTGTTTTTTGACGTTTTAGTTTATTAGTATGTTGTTTAGAAAATTTCTATCAGGTGTAGTGGTGAGATTAAAAAAATTCTTAATTGTCATTTTGGTAATCTGTGGAATTTTTTTAGTCGATTTTTTACTGGCTGGATTAGCAAATCTGTTAATTCTTGCGAATGACGCTGACTTCGAAGAAGAATTTTCAAAGGTAGAGTTGGACTATACCCCCATAAATGATGAGGTTTTCGGAAAGAAAGTGTGCTCGTTTAAGTACAAATTCTTTATTTATGGTTATCAAACGTGTTTTAGGCCGCGCGGGATTTTAGGACGTGAAAGTTCAGAGGTAGGATATGTTTATGTATATCATAAGCCGCGCCCGAAATTAGCACTTTTGTTTCGCGGTGATGGGCCTGATAATTATTACTTTAGAGAAAATTATCTAGGCGAAGCTACCAAGTTTATTCCGAAAATTGATGATCAAGATATGAAATAAAAAACTTGCAGAAACACGCGGCTTTTTCTTCGAGTTGAACTTGGTGAAACAATGAATATAAGCATAGTGCTCAGCATACTACTGATCATAGTAATCGCATATATAGCAGTAAAAATTATCAGAGAGCTTGGATACTATCACTCAGTGAAGTGGGATTTTTCGAGAGATCGTTGCCACGCTCACTATTTTATCAGGTTTTTGTCGGAGTATTTTGGTATTGCGGTGGGGTTGGTCAAGCTGATTATACTCGCATCCGTTTTGATTGTGCTAATTACAATACTCAAAGACGTCGGTGGTCAATTAATGGGAAATTAAATTGAGAATGATGCATTCCGCTGACGACAAAAAATTCACTTATGATCGTGATACAAGTACGGTTCGATTGCTCGAGGATCCAGATATTAGTTTGAAAATAATGGGTTTTATGCCTGAGCAAGGGTTTGTATGGATTTTAGGGCATAAGAATAAGAGTATTGGTCTTACAAATATGGATCCAGATGGTACCAAGCACTATGCTGAGATTACCAAAGATGGATCAGTTACTAGAATAATCGCTGACATTGGCATTTATGTATCCAACGGCTCACGTCGTCCACCTTATGCTCCCTCGTATAAATTTCATGATCGGTCAGAATTAGAAGATACACTTCAGGCGATAGAGAGAATCTTCTCTGTATTGCCGGATGATGATAATTACGTAGAGGGAACGGGCTGCGGGAAGCTGCGCTTTTCAAACGGCATGCTGGAGAGGATTGAAAACGGGGCCTATATCAGGTGAACGAACTCCCTTTTACCCTGATCATAATGGCAGTGAACTTTGTGATAGTCGTTATTTGGTATCAGCAGCTTGTCAGGGAGTTACTAAAGGCAGGAGTAGATAGGGAAGAGCTGGCCATTGCTAAGATATGGCTGCTTCAATACAAGAGAGCCTCGAATGACGTTAAAGGGGCGTTGGTTAAATTTTATTGCAAGCTGTTTGTGTTGTTCCTGGTGTCATTAGCTCTAAAATTCATTGTCGGTTTTTAACAGAACCCCGCCGCCTTTTGTGATACGGCGCACTTGATCCTGCCGCAGAAAAGCTCATTTCCCAAGGGTGGGGCTAATGAAGGAGTGTGGCGATGCGCATTTTACTGATCGGGGCGGCGCTGTTCCTGCTGGCGGCCTGTCAGACGACGACGGCGGAGCAGGACCCGGACCTGATGTGTTGCACCTGGGGCAATAACCAGCATCCGTAAAGACGTCGGGCCGGGTGCCTCAGTAAAGATTTTCCTTATAGGCGACTTCCAGATAGGCGTCGGACTGCTCGGCGTCCATCCCGGCGATCTGGTCGGCAAGCACCTGCCCCAGTGTCGGGAAGACGCTGCGCTCGACCTTACTTTCCTCCGCCCAGAGTTTGGAGCGGATCAGCGCCTTCGCGCAATGCATATAGGCCGACGTCACCTCGATCTTCAGCACCGATCTCGGCAGTTTGCCATCGACGGCGTGGGCTTCCATCAGTTCAGGATCAACGCTGATCGTCGCCCTGCCATTGATGCGCAGGGTCTCGTTAATCCCCGGCACGAGAAAGATCATGCCGACGGCGGGATTGCGGAGGATGTTGAGCATACTGTCGAGGCGGTTGTTCCCGGGCCGATCAGGGATCACCAGCGTATTGTCGTCCAATACGGAGACAAAGCCCGGCGCATCGCCGCGCGGGGAGGCATCGGCCGTCCCGTCGCCGCCATCGGTGCTCAACACGAGGAAGGGGGAGAGGGTAATGAAGTCACGGCAATGCTTGTCGAGCCGGAAAATTTCCTTCTGGATGGCGCGCCCCGCCGGCTGCTTATAGACGCTGTACAGATCGTCGACGGTGGTGATGCTATGCTCTGTCATGGACAAATCTCCATATTTTTCTTTGTTCTCGTTGCGCCGCTGGTTTACAAATTTGTATAGGAGAAATTACTGGTGATCAATTGCGACGGATTGGGAAAGCCCTTATCGTTCAAATAATATCGGATTTAATGTCGGAGATTGCCCGTGTTTTATGATCGCTTTACCCGCCTCTTGCATCTGCTTTTCGCCTTTGGCATCGTCGCACAGCTTTTCATCAGCGAATGGATGGTTCATCCAAGGCCGGACAAGGCCGGCAACTTTCTTTATGAGGTTCATGAGAAAGTCGGCATCGCGCTCTTTGCGGTGCTTCTGATCCATTGGCTCTGGTCCTTCGTCCGCGGCGGCCCTGTGTCGCTGGGGGAGCTTTTCCCCTGGTTTTCAAACGCTCGCCGCGCCGTGCTCTGGCAGGATATCAAGCGGTATCTGAGGGCGATCCTCACCATACGTTTGCCGCCCGCCGATGAACCGAGCCCGCTTGCCGGTGCGATCCAGGGGCTCGGACTTTTGGTCGCCACCGGCCTCGCGGCGACGGGGACATTGATCTTCTTCAACGTGGGGGAAAACTGGCAGTTCAGTAGCTGGCTCCATCTTGTAAAGGAAGTGCATGAACTCCTCGGTCCGGCGATGTGGACCTATCTCGTTGTGCATGTTGGCGCGTCGGTCCTGCATGAGATTTTCGGCCACCGGATCATTCATTCGATGTTCAGTTTTCTCAAAAAAAATCCGGACAGCTGACGCGGCCCGGATTTTTTCTGGATGGGAGCAGAATTTAGCTGGCCATGGAGCGGATGTCTTTGAGGACTGATTCTACTTCCTCGCGCAGCTTGGCGGAGAACTGGTTTAGTTCGCCGACGGAGCCCAGAAGCTGCGTCGCGCTTTCGCCGGACGCCGTTGCCATATTGGAGACATCCATAACCGAGCGGGACACCTCGCCCGTGCTGGAGGAGGCCTGCTGCACATTCTGGGTGATTTCCAGCGTGGCGGCATTCTGTTCCTCGACCGCGGCGGTCATAACCTGAACCGTTTCGTCGATCTGCACGATCATTTCTTCGATCCGCTTGACGGCCTCCACGGCTTCTGTGGTGGCGGTCTGCATCCCGTCGATCTTGCGGGTGATCTCCTCGGTCGCGTTGGTGGTCTGTGAGGCGAGACCCTTCACTTCCGATGCCACCACGGCGAAGCCCTTGCCGGCCTCACCGGCGCGGGCGGCCTCGATCGTGGCATTGAGCGCAAGAAGGTTGGTCTGCGAGGCGATGTTATTGATCAACTCGATAACATTGCCGATTTCACCAGCGGAAACCGCAAGCTTGCCGACAACCACATCGGTCGTTTCCGCGACATGCATGGTCTCCTTGGAAAGCGTGGCAGATACATTCACCTGACGACCGATCTCCTGCAAGGAGGCGGACAGTTCCTCGGCAGCGGAGGCGACACCGCTCACGTTGCCCGCAGCCTGTTCGGCGGCGGAGGCGATGGCGCTGGAATGACGGTCCGTATCGGCGGCGCTCGTCACCATGCTCTTGGCTTTTTCTTCCATCATGCCGGCGGAACCGGAAATCTGCTGGGCGACCGCATTGACGGAGCTCTCCAGCTTCTCGGCGATGGCCTGCGCGAAGGAGACACGTTCGGCGGCGGATTTCTCGGCCGCTTCCTGATCGCGACGTTTTTCTTCCTCAGCGCGGGTTGCTTCTTCCTGGCGGCGTTCCTCGGCCCGGGAGGCGCGAGCTTCTTCTTCCTTCTGACGCTCGATTTCCAGCGCCTTGACCTTTTCGGCATTCGCCTGAAAAACCTGAACAGCGCGGGACATGTCACCAACATCATCCTGTCGATCCAGTCCGTCGATGACGATATCATTCTCGCCGTTGGCGATGGAGGTCATCGCCTTCGTCAGCTGATTCAGCGGGCGGCCGATGAAACGACCCAGCAAAAACCCAGTCAGCAGCATAATGCCAAGGAGTGCAGCCCCGGTCAGCAGAAGTTGCTGCATCAGGTTCGCGGAAAGCTGCTCATTCAACTGGTCGAGGCTCCATCCGATGGCGGCAAAGCCGACCAATTCCCCTTTTGCGGAGGTGACGGGCGTCAGGATAATCTGATGAGATCTCGTTTTCTCCGTATATACCTCACCCTTTTCAAGTGCCGCTTTATGTTCCGGCAGCAATGCGGCCAGACCCGAGGCGGAGGGGAGAGTCTCCGAATGATATTCCGTGACGAGAGTGCCGTTATTATCAAAGGTGAGAATATCGGCGAGAACGGAGCCGTCTTTCGATGCCATCTCATGATAGACTTCCGCAATCTTGTCTGTTTTCTTCCATTTCAGAGCGCCTGAAAGCTGCTCGGCCATCAGTTCCGAAATGGTGAGGTTATTGTCTGTCGCCAAATCTTCCATGGCATGGCGCTGGTTTTGTAGTCCCAGATAGACGAGGAGCGAGAGACCCATCAGGGTCGTCGCAAATACATCAAGCAGAATTTTGCGACTGACTGTCATCTTGCTAGTGAAAGACTTCTTGTCTTTCACGATCGCTTCGTTCACGTCAGTTTCGTTCGTCGGGGTCTCTACGCTCATCTCGTGCGTTATCCTTCTATATGAGTTTATGTGAGGAATATTGGGAGGACTATTCCAGCATCTCGACATTGACGCCGACGGTTACCGCGCCGATGGCTTTCCCGGTGCTTGGGTCAACAACGGCGATACTCACCTGTGACTGATATGTCTGTGAGGAGTCATCGAATTCAACTTCGTCGACGAGAACGCCGGACGGGCCTGCGCCATATGTCTTCTGCCATTTTGCTTCGTCGCCCTGCCAATAGTCAGAGGTGACGTCGCTCTGGCCGACATTAAGTCCCTTCATGTCCATCACGAAGATTTCAGTGTATTTGCCTTCGGACTTGTCTTTGACGCCCTTGAGGTAGGTCGACAGGCTGTTGGACAGGACGGCATTGATCATCTTCTGATCTCCACCCTTGGTTTCTGCGCGCCATGCCTTATCCTGTTTATCGATATCGCCCTGGCTTAGTGAGGCAGACGCCTCATTCTGCTTATTGACGGCATCGATCACTTCGTCGGACTGTGACCAGCCACGAATTTCTGTGTCAATCAGGTTGGCGACGGCAACTTTGTAATCTTGGGCGACGGAGGTCGTTGGCAGCCCCGCAAAAATAGCGGCAGCAACGACGGAGGCAACTAGGGTACGTATCATGATCAGGACTCCATTTAGGTAGATCGTGTTTACATCAATATCAATCAATAATGGTTTGCCAAAAATAGCAATAAAACCAAGTATTCAAATATTGGCGACGAATTGTTTATTTATGGTTAATTGGTGATATTTTCTGCGCGCGATGCGTGCGTTTTTGGCGGCGCGGGGCGCTCAGGCTACCTGGCGCTGGGCTTCCTTGGGAAAGATCACTGTCACCTTGGTGCCCAGACCGAGCTCACTCTCGATATGTAGCTGTCCGTTATGCGCGGCGACAAAGGACTTAACAATGGACAGGCCAAGCCCGACACCTTCATGGGTGATGTGGGAAGAACTGTGGCCCTTGACGAAAGGCTTCGTGATGTTCGGTAGTTGGTCTTCCTTGATACCCTCGCCGGTATCCTGAACCTCGATAATCACTTCCTTTTCCGTGGCGACTGCCGAGACGGTGACCTTGTCTCCGGCATGGGAAAATTTGATCGCGTTGGTCAGCAGGTTGAGGAAAATCTGGCGCAGAGCTGTTTCATCCGCATTAAGTGTCGGAAGAGGGCCGTCGGCACACAGTGCCAACATGATTTCCTGCTTGGCGGCGCGGTGGCGCACGGACTTCACGCAGTCGGTTAGCAACTCGCGAACCGCCACCGGCTCCAGCACCAATTCGCGCTTGCCCAGCTCAATCGCGGAAATATCGAGCACCTCATCGATGAGTGGCAGGAGATGGCGGCCGCTGTGATTGATATCCTCGGCATACTCGGAGTATTTTTCATTGCAGAGCACTCCGAAATACTGACCAACCAGGATATCGCTAAAACCGATAATGGCATTGAGCGGGGTTCTGAGTTCGTGGCTCATGGTGGCGAGGAATTTCGATTTCGCAAGGCTGGCTTCCTCCGCCTTCATCAGCGCGTTACGCAGAGCCTCCTCGGTCTTTTTGTTGGCGCTGATGTCCGTGACCGAACCGCCGACCGCGATCACGTTCCCTTCGTCATCCATAATCGGGAACATCTGGCCGAAGGTCGGAATCAGGCCGTCATTGACGGTGGGGCTTACAAATTCCCGCTCGACCATCTTTTTCCCCGCGATGATTTCCTTTTCCTGCGCGAGTACCTGTTCTGCATATTCCTTGGGGAAGAACTCATATGTGTTATACCCTCTAATCTCGCGCCCACCCGGGTTGAACCACTCATGCCATTGGGAGTTGGCATGCAGGTAGTTCCCATCGATGTCCTTGATAATGATGGCGGAGGGGGAGTGTTCGATAAAGGTTCGAAAGAGCTTGTCGCTCGCCTTGATGTGGAGCTGATGGACCATGGCGAGATGAATGAGATAGGCAATGGCAATCGAGAGCAGGATCAGCGTCACAAGGACGACTTCGTCCACTATGGTATCATGGGCGGCGAGAGTCTCCGGGTTCGGGATAATGCTGACGGTCCATACGCGGTTGCCAATGACAATCCATTTATGGAATGTATTTTCACCATCCCATTCTAACGACGGGTCGATTGTGCCGAAGACAAGCTGGTCCCGGTCTTGGATCATCACGTCATATTTCTTCAAAAGCCCGTTTGGCATTGCCTCCATGATAAGCGGCTTGCTGCGGAAAACGATATTCACAAAGCCGGTCAGCCGCTCCATCTTGACTACGGGAATATAGGCGGTAAAGCCTTTGCCGCCTTGGGCGAGCTCGATCGGCGGGGTGCATTGCAGCCGGCCGGTGCGCTCCGCCGTGGCCAAGACCTTCGCTGGCATGGGGCGGGTGCGGATATCTAGATTGAGCGCGGGTTCATTGCCCTCAAGCGGCGTGACCCAGCGGATAACCCCCAGGGAATCGACCCAGTTGATCGCCTGAAAATCAGTGAATAGATCATGCAGGTAAGCCGCCTGGGTAAGGAATTCCTCGCGACCGTCAATATCTCCCTTGGCAAGTGAGTTGCGGATCTGCTGACCGATGGTCATGCGGGTTGAGATATGACTCTCCAACCGTGCGGCGAAGTTACCAAGGTCGCTGCGGCCTTCCGTGATATGGCCTTCTGTCTCCGATGTTGGCATCAGGAGCCAGGCCGCGCCGACAAGCAGAATCATGGCCATTCCGATCGCGACCGGCACACCAATTGTATGGCGCGGCAGGCGGCTCAGAAATTGCTGCAGGTTGTCACGGTTGGTCAAGCTTTTCATTCGGCGCAGTCTAGTAAATAAATTCCTAATAAACCCTAAACAACTTTCGCCAGTTTTTAGGTTTATGTCGGGGCCCGCAGCCCCGTTTTCCGCGTGCTTACCGCAGATCGAGCGGGCTTATAACACAGGACCGGGTGAGGCGGTACCTCTTTTCTCTATTTATAGCAGAAAAAAGTTATATACAGTGCCGCGCCGCAGAAATCAGGCGTTGTGACCCTCTTTCAGGCCGATCACATCGCGATAGAGGAACGATGCCGTGGAGACAATAATCGCGATAATAATGACCGATGCAATGAAATTGACGACCCCGACGAGTATGGCGACCATCGTGACGGCGCCGAACATTGATGCAATTCCGAAGGCGATCAGGGCGGCCGCGCCGACCGGCAGGATAAAGATCAGCATGGCGAGAAGGCCGCCGAGAATAAAGGAGAAGATAAGCGTCAGCCCCTCCTGCACGAAGCGTCCGCCGTCGATCGGCTGGTCGAGCGCGATAGCCGGATAGAAGAAGACGAGCATCGAGCTTGCGACAAGGGCGAGAATAACGACGACGACAATGGCCGCTTCGTCCGGCAACACGGCCACGAGGGCAGAGGCGACGGCATAGCTGATCAGGCTGACCACGACGATCAGCGCACCGAACTTGATCTCGCGCAAGCCGAAGGAAAGCGCGAAGCCGCGTCTCGCCCGCACTTCGGGCAGCAGCGAATAGCGGTGCCAGGCGACGGCGAAAATCGCATAGAGAAAGGATTCAATCACCTGTCCCGCGATGGCGAAGGCGCCATTGGTGAGGATGTTGATATAGGCCAGCACGCCTATCGCGATGACAACCGGCAGGCCGCGCATAAAACAGGCCCCCGCATTCTGGACGACAAAGACGGTCGCGGCAATCACCGCCTTTGGCACGGTCAGCAGATTTTCCAAAACATCCCTCGCGATTTTTAAGCGGCACCCGTTTCGCCCCGAGCTTATCCTATTCCGCCCCGAATTCACAGAGGGAAAGGAGTCTATTGAGGTGGCTGAAATTGCTTGTGAGGTCTTTAATAGCTTTCGGCACCTTGCGTCATTTTACTGACTCTTTCCCATATCTTATCATCGATACTGTTTTTCCAGACTGATGCAAGAACCCTTCTGTGTTTGATTTCCTGTCGTGCCCATGATTCTAACTGATCAACTACTCTGTTCCCGTGCCGAGCGAGTAAATCCTCCAGTGGACCGGCTGCGACATTGGCCAAGACAAATTCATCTTCAGTTGAATCACAGATTGCAATAGTTATTGCCAAGCCTCTCTCAGGCTCTTCATCGCACAAACGATCTAATGCTTCATAAGCCCAAAAGCTTCGATGTTCTTCACCAGGTTTTTCTTTTGAAGAACAGAAATTCTTCCAAGTTTCAACTAGTATCCGTTCTTCACTTTCTTTACCACTGTTCCGCTGTATGTTGATCAGCGAAGGGTCTTTTTGTCTTAAAATAACAAAAAATATCGCGCCGATGGCGATAAAGGCGATGGACAGGGGAAGCAGAAGAATTGCCCGGGTTTTGTATATTTCGGACATGATGGGCTCGGCGGGCACGGAAAAATCCGCATACTGAAACGCCAGCGTCAGCAAGTATAAGCCATAAATAATACAACAGCCAGACAAGACCCACTTCGATATTGATTGAAGCATTAAGTAAATCCCGGCTTTATCTGTCACTCGGCATCAAACAGGAACATCCGGGCCTGTTCCTGTCGCGTGTTAAAATCGATGCTGGATATCTCATCGAGTTTCATAGTCGCGAGACCATCATCTTCTCCGAACTGGTTTATCAGCCGGATGCTCACGACGTCCGGTTCAAGAGCTTCAATATAGCCGGTCAGGGACTCGTCGGAGTGTCGCTCCCATAGAGCGATCACTACGCGTTCTTTGAGGGATTCCTTCAAGCTATCAATGATGAGGTTTCCCGATGATGGAGAGTCCGGAATGACCTCGGTAAAAATACGCCCCCGGTTGCGCCGAAGCTTCTCTATTTTTGCTTCGTATTTACCGCTTTGCTCGACTTTGGATATTTCACAAAGGGGCCTGATTTCATATCCGACGTCATCCCCGAATGGTGAAATCGCTCGCAACCGCAGATGCGTCTCTGTCACCATATCGACATATCCAACGGAATACTGATCCCAGTCATCGGAGTCCGTGTGGACGGAAACCAGTTCATTCTTGCCGCATAACTCATCAAGAGTATTTTTGAATGCTTCTGTCACGGAATTTTCTCACCATTTGTAGATATTGACCTGATTAAGAAGTGTACTTGTTTCTGATTGTTTATTTTCCGATAGATCAACCCCGCCCCATGAGGGAGTCATCAAATGTAAATGGTCATGTTTGCCTTCAACCAAGAGAGTGAGAGCATCGATTAAATTTTCAAGTCCCTCATCGTTACAATGAATATCGAGAACGTTATGACGTTCGCGAAGCTCGAAAGTAAGGGTATAGTCTGAATCTGCCATTTTGCCTTCCCGAAGTATGTAAGCTTCCTATCTTGCAGGCAACTTCCTTGACATTTCATTAAATCTATACTAGTATATATGCCTTCCCTAATCGTGACAAACTATCGTACCTAAATCATCGGTCAGGTGTGAGAAAGCCGCGCAGATTTCTCCACGCGGCTTTCTGCGTCAGCGGGAGGATCTCAGGCAGTCCGGGGATGGTGATCCCCCAGGCGCTTGAGGCCGACGGTTTGAAGGGTTGCGAGGACAGCAACGGCAATGGCGAGGATCTCGATCAACCAGCTGCCCTCCACCGTCAAACGGTCCTGGAACAAGAGGAGGGAAAGACCACTCCCCACCACCCAGGCAACGTCGGCGGCAATGATGAGCTTGGCGAACAGCGGATTTATCGGTTTCCGCGTGGCCGTCACGGCGACATCGGCGGCGAAGAGCACCAAGCCCACCCCAAGCGTGTAGAGGATCCATGGAGCGATCCCCGTCCAGCGCGCAAGCGGGTCCGCGAAGGCGAGCGCCACCCCTCCGGTTAGAAGCGACGTCCCGGCATTGATCAGCAGGGTGTTTCGTAGCAGGTTTGACTTAACCATCATCTTGATCTCCTTTCAGTCAGGCCCGGCCATGGTGGCCGCTGAAAGCAGGATGGCGGGGAGAGGTTATCTTCTCAATTACCTTGATGGTAATGTTCCTGATCTTTTTTTCGGGCTATTCTGGATGCCGGATTATCGAGAAAGGAAAGAAGATGACTGCGTCTGCCTTGCAAACCCCGGTGCCCGAGCTCGGTCGGCTTTTGAAGCACTGGCGGCAGGTTCAGGGAATGAGCCAGCTCGATCTCGCCCTTTTGGCGGAGAGTTCGGCCCGGCACCTGAGCTTTATCGAGACCGGCCGCGCAAGCCCGAGCCGGGAGATGGTGCTGCGCCTTTCCGAGGCGCTGGAGCTTCCGCTCAGGGAACGGAACCGTCTCTTGAATGCGGCGGGCTATACGGCGGCCTATCATGCGCGCGCGCTGGAGGATGCCGAGTTCGACAAGGTGCGCGAAGCACTTGATTTCATGCTCCAGAAACAGGAGCCATACCCCGCGCTGGTGATGAACCGCGCCTTCGATGTGCTGATGATCAACGGGGCCGGGGCGAAGATGCTCGCGCTTTTGGGGCTTGCGGCGGGCGACGGGAAAGGGCCGCCGAATATCCTGCGGCTCACCCTGCACCCGGACGGGCTCAAACGGGTGATCCGGGACTGGGAACGCGCGGCGGGTCATCTGATCGAGCGGGCGCATCGGCAATTGAAGGGGGCGGAGGAAAATGACCCGCTCCGTCAGTTAATGGCCGAAGTTTTGACTTATTCGGACGTGCCCGAAAGTTTTGCGATTGAAAATCCGTCCGCCGATGCGCTGCCCGTGCTGCCGCTGGAATTTGAGTATGGCGGCAATGTCCTGTCCTGGATCACGACGGTCGCGAGTTTCGGAACCCCGCAGGATGTGACGGCGGAGGAAATTATGGTGGAGAGCTTTTTTCCGGCTGATGAGGAGACGGACAAGTTGATCCGCGCCCTGATGGCGGAGGAGGGGGGCTGAGCCTAATTTTATGTGATCACGTCAAAAACACCAAAAGCCGCAGACCGGACGTCCGGTGCGGCTTTTTGAATTCTGGGAACCCGGCGAACCGGGAAGGCAGCTTAGCCTTCGCGCTGCATCCGCTTGCGAGCGAGCTTGCGGGCGCGTCGAATGGCTTCCGCTTTCTGGCGGGCGCGCTTTTCGGACGGCTTTTCATAGGCGCCCCGGAGCTTCAGCTCACGGAAGATGCCTTCGCGTTGCATTTTCTTTTTCAGCGCACGGAGCGCCTGGTCTACATTGTTGTCACGTACAGAAACTTGCACAGTTAATCGTGCTCCTATCTAATCGTCTAAAGTTAAACCGGTTACGGAGTGGCGCGGGTGTAGCACGCTTGCATCCCACTGTGAAGGGGGAAACCGCATTTTTAAGGTGAAATCCTTAAAGAAAAGAGTAAATAACATAAAAGACACGAAATTGGAAGGGCTTATGACGGTTCGAGACA
This sequence comes from uncultured Alphaproteobacteria bacterium, assembly GCA_937910835.1. Lineage (GTDB taxonomy): Bacteria > Pseudomonadota > Alphaproteobacteria > Sneathiellales > Sneathiellaceae > Sneathiella. The sequence continues at coordinate 16,495 of CALEMG010000161.1, forward strand.
TTCTGAAAATGGGCAATCCGATCTTGCGCGAGCAGGCGGAACCCCTCATTCCGCCCTTCGGCGATGATATATATCAGCTGGTGGAGGATATGCGCGAAAGCCTGGACGCGGTCGGCGGGGTTGGCCTTGCCGCGCCGCAGATCGGTATTTCGAAATCCCTCGTCATTTTCGAGGTCCCGGCCGAGCGGGTCGAGATGGAGGAGGGGGATATGGCGGAGAGCGTTCCCTCCACCGTCCTGATCAATCCCAAAATCGAACCGCTCAGCGATGAGATCGAGCTCGGATGGGAGGGCTGTCTCTCGGTTCCCGGCATGCGGGGCCTTGTCCCGCGCCACACCCATATCCGCTATAGCGGCCTCGGCCTCAATGGCAAGGAAATCAGCGTCGAGGCGCGCGGCTTCCATGCCCGCGTCGTGCAGCATGAATGCGACCATCTTTTCGGCATTCTCTATCCCGAACGGATGACAGACATGCGCTATCTGATGTATGAAAGTGAGGTGCAGGCCTTTATGGAGGATCTGCGCGCGAAATCCGAACCGGCGGAGGAAGAGACATGAGCAAAAAAGCAGCGGAGACCGAGCGGGAATGGCAGACGCGCCTGCTGGACGCGGTGCTGCCCCATGTTCTCTTCGACGGCTGGAGCCGCAAGGCGATGAAGGCCGCGGCGGAGGATCTGGGGGAGGATATCTCGACACTCGATCTCGCCTTTCCGGAGGGGGCGACGGATATGATCCGCCTCTTTATCGAGAATGCCGACGACGCGATGGAGGCGGAGCTTGAAAAGCGCGACGTGCTGAGCCTTAAAATACGCGAACGCATCACGCTCGCCATAAGAATCCGGCTGGAGCTTTATGAGGGAAATAAGGAGGCGGTGCGCCGCGCCGTCAATATCCTTGCCCTCCCGCAGAACGCGCCGCTCGCCCTCAAACTCACCGCCAATACGGTGAGCCGTATGTGGTGGGCGACGGGGGATGCCTCCGCCGATTATAACTGGTACACCAAGCGGCTGACCTTGGCGGGCGTTTATGCCGCGACGCTGCTCTACTGGCTCGCCGACAAGTCCGAGGGGCACCAGAAAACCTGGGAATTCCTCGACCGCCGGATCGAGAATGTCATGCAGATCGAGACTGCCAAATTCAAATGCCGCGAACGCCTCAAGGAAAAACCCGACTTTTCGCATTTCCCGAGCGCGCAACGCTTTTGGCGGAACCTGACGGAACGCTGAGGGGAAATTGGGCGTCAGAAGCAAGATGATAGGGATTACGACAGCTAGCTGGATAATTTCCGTGCTTGGTTTTCTATTCATTGTCATCTCGGGGATTGAGGGTCCCTTTGTGCTCGACGCATTTTCACCGACTTGGCTTTTCCCAATATATGTGTTTCTTCATACAGCGCCTGCCTTCGTATTTATCACAATAATATGCACGACCTACACGAGCCTATGCCGGGTATACCCGGGTATCTCGGCCATTCTGCTGTTTTTATTGACGCCATTAGTAATTTTTGTCCCGTTGCTTGTTTTTTCTTCTGATGTTTCACAGGGGTCGAAGTTGATCAAAGGACTTATTGCTATATATGGCGCTTCCGCGCCTTTCGTGTTTATCGCCTGTGGGTGCTTCTATTTTTTGCTAAAATGGGATGTTAAGCGGGAAAAGAGAGTTGCCGTTTGATTAAATTTTGTCTCGAAATTAGAAATTTCGCGGCTCAAAATACTACTGGCTTTTTTTAAAGAAAAGGGGCGCAAAGTGGGCTTTGCTCTTTTGATTGCTTTTATGTTCTACATGATGGTTGTTGGCATCCCCATCAGCTTTATCGCAAGAAGATTTTCAAAAAAATCCAGTCGAGTTTGGGTGCGAATTATTTTGGGAGCTTTTTTTATAATTTTGCCCTTCTCGGAAGTTATCGCGAGCAATATTGCATACAAAATGTTGTGCGAGCGAGAAGTTGGTATTCATTTCGTTCAAGCACCAGAAAAAAATATCGGCTTTTTTTCAAATACTTCTGACGATTGCATAAAAGAATGCGATGAATTGCTATAGAGTGGAGCCGTTCCGTGTGTCGAACCGCATTTGGGATTACACGCTTGTGCCCGACTATGGATTGTACCGTTTCTATCTGTCTTCACCCTCCGACAAAAACTGCGAGGCGTTTTTGACGCGAATGAAGAACAAGACCTTTAAGTATGAGGAATTATTCCGAAACGATGAGAGATGCCTGGCATTTGAAAAAATCGATGAACGAGAATCCAGGCTAGCGATAATCCGTGAAATCACTCTAGGAAAGATCGGTATATTTACATTTGAGTTCCCGGATACGCAGTTGGTTCAGGACGGTTGGAAATTGATTTCCTATGACAGAGGCGTGAGAAGGTACAAAGGGATTACGACCTCAGTTTTATTCGGTTTTCAGTCAAAAGTATGTCCGCGACAAGGAACTCTAGTTTCCTGGTTTCAGCATATTTTGTCGGCAGAAAAAGAGGGTAAAATATGAACTCAATGTATTGATAAATCTGAAATCAATCACCCACAAAAAAGGGCCGGTTACCCGGCCCTTTTTGCTTATGCCTGTAGAGGCGTCTGGCGTTACGCCGCCGCGATCACATATTTGACCTCGTGGCGGAGGCCCATATAGAGGCAGAGGCACATCGCCAGCAGGACCACCGTGAAGGGCAGGCCGACCGTGATCGCCGCCGCCTGTAGCGCCGTCAGGGCGTCCGCGCCGCCACCGAAGAGGAGAGCGGCCGCCACGATCCCTTCGATGACAACCCAGAAGATCCTTTGCACCACCGGCGCATCGACCTTGCCGCCCGCCGTGATCGCATCGATCACGAGGGAGCCGCTGTCGCTTGAGGTGATGAAGAAGACCAGCACAAGGATAATCCCGATCGCCGAGGTGAGCGTGGCGTATGGCAAGTTCTCCAGCATCTGGAACATCGCCAGTTCCACCTTGTCGAGGCCGCCGGCAAGCGCGCCGACGCCGTTCACGATCTGGTCAAGCGCCGCGCCGCCGAAGACGCTCATCCAGACAAGGGTGACGAGGGTCGGCACGATCAGCACGGCAATGATGAACTCGCGTACCGTCCGGCCCTTGGAGACACGGGCGATAAACATGCCGACGAACGGGGACCAGGAAATCCACCAGGCCCAGTAGAACACTGTCCAGCCCTGCATCCACGCCTGGTCCTCGCGCCCGACGAAGTTGCTGTAGGCGACGATCTGGCCGAGATAGTTGACGATGGTGTCACCCATGGTCGCAAAGATAACCGCCGTCGGCCCGACGAACAGCACGAACAGGAGCAGGATCGCCGCGATGCCCATATTGACATTCGAGAGGAGCTTCACCCCGCCGTCGAGCCCCCGGATCACCGAAAACAGCTCCGCTGCCGTCACCACGATGATCACCGCGATCTGGGTGTTGATCCCCGCCTCGAACCCGAAGAGATAGGCAAGCCCGGCAGAGGCCTGCTGCGCCCCGAAACCGAGCGAGGTGGCAAGGCCAAAGAGCGTCGCCAGAACGGCGACGGTATCCACCACATGGCCGAAAAAGCCCCAGCTATGATCCCCGATCAGCGGATAGAAGGCCGAACGGATGGTCAGCGGCAGCCCCTTGTTATAGGATAAGAATGCAAGCGACAGCGCGACAACCGCATAGATCGCCCAAGTGTGCAGCCCCCAGTGGAACATGGTCGCCGCCATCGCCGCATCCGCGGCCTCCGGCGTGCGCGCGGTCACGTTGAGCGGTGTCTCATACCAGCCGGTGTAATAGGCCGTGGGCTCCGCCACGCTCCAGAACATCAGGCCGATGCCCATGCCCGCCGCGAACAGCATCGCGAACCAGGACATTCGCGAAAAATCGGGCTTCGCGTCATGGCCGCCGAGGCGCACCTTGCCGACAGGCAGGAAGATCAGCAGCAGGCAGAAAATCACGAAGATATTGCCCGCCACCATGAACAGCCAGTCGAACGCGCCGATGGACCACCATTTTGCGCCATCAAAGGCGCCTTTCGCGGCCTCCGGCGCCATCAGGACGCCGAGCACGAACAGGATGACCAGGCCGGAGGACACCCAGAAGACGGGGTGATGCACATCCATCCCCCATCGCTGCAGGTTGCTTTGCCCCAGCTCATAGTCGGTTTCATATAGGTCTTCACTCATACTATTCCCCCCATGTTATTTCCCGGCGTTGATGCTTCATGCTTTTCCTGTGCCGGAATGTACAGACTACATGCGCCAACGCTAATAAACCTATCAAATCCGACCATTCCTGTCCAATTGGGGGCAGGGGGATCACTTTATCTGCCACCGGAGCGATGGCCGGAAGGTCTACCCGCGAAAGTTGACCCGGCTGTTGCCTTCGCCGTCTGCGCCGATGACGAGGGTGCCGTTGCCAATGATCTTCACATCGTAATAATGCTTCTTGCCGGCATTTTTGAGCAGGCCCTTATAAAGCACTCCTACGTAAATTTCGGTTTCGTCGATTTTGTAGGCATGGGCGCTGTCGATCTTGCCGTCTTTCACGTCGACGGTGACGAGTTCCTTCGATTTGTCTTTGGAATAGACAATGATCTTCTTCACATCGCCGACCTTGCTGCCGGACAGGTTGAATGTAATCTGAGCCATGATTTTTCTCCTTTTGTAATGTGGGTGAGGGAGAGACGGCACGGCCCGCAGGCTTGTGAAAAATGGCCTTTCACCCGGCCCGGTTTCCGCCTATCCTGCCTCAAAAAAGGAGAACTTATGGCCGAGAAACTCTATTTCGAAGATATCAGCAAGGGCGATAGGTTCGCGGGCGCGAGTTTCACGGTGGAACGTGAGGAAATGCTCGATTTCGGACGGCGCTTCGATGATCAGCCCATGCATTACGATGCCGAGGCGGCGAAGGCGCTGGGCTTCAAGGATGTGGTTGCCTGCGGCGCCTATACCTTCGCGCTCTCCTCAAAGGCGGCGACCCATGTCTGGCAGCAATGGCATTTCCTGCCCTCGGGCCTCGGGGTTGAGTTGAATTTCCTCAGCCCGCTCTTTGCCGGCGATGTGCTCTCCACGGATATGGAGGTGCTGGAAACGCGGCTGAGCTCAAAGCCGGGGCGTGGCTGGCTCGATACCATTCTTCGCTGCACCAATCAGGACGGGAGGGAGGCCTTCACCACAAAGGCGCATTTCCTTCTCCTCATGCGGCCGGAATAGGCGGGAATATAGAAAAAAAAGGCCGTCCAGCGGGAGTAGCACGCCGGACGGCCAAGGAAAGGGCCATGAAGGGAGAGAACCTCTGAATGGCCCGCGGGAATTCGTCAAAAGGAGGCAACCGATTGCGGGAATGGTTACCTCGATGCTGCTGCGCCACCCTCATGCCCATCTTACCGCAAGCACTGTGCCAGAAATTTATATCTATATATTTCAAATACTTATGAAATTACCCAGGAGCTATGGCCGGTGAAAAGCACAGATTTTCAGCAGAAAATGTTGCGGCGCATCATTTTTGGCCAAAATTTAGGCAGCAAGTGTCTGGTGGTTGTCGTGGATTTCACCTAGATTGGCGTCACCATTGAGGAGGAGCGTAGAGTGCAAGGGGAAATCGAGCGCAGGCTGGCCGAGGCAACGGCGTTGCAGCGGCGTGGAGACAAGGACGCGGCGGCGGCAATCTACCGCCAGATCCTAAAGAAAGAGCGTAAAATCGCGCCAGCCCATTATAACCTCGCACTTCTCCTGAAGGAGCAGGGCAAATGGTTCGCGGCGGAGAAATCCTTCAAGGCGGCGCTTGGCGCGGATCCGGCTTATGCTCTTGGATGGCTTGGGCTTGCGCGGTTTCTGGCCGAGCGGAACAAACCGAGGGAGGCTATCCGGGCCGGCCTGAAGCTGGCCGCTCTCGATGATTTTTCTCCTGCCTCCCTGCAGCAGCTGGCCGATTTACTAGAGCTCGTCCCGGGCGGTGATCTCGGCCCCGCCGGAGATGAGGCGATGCTCCGCTGTTTGAACTCCGATGAGGTAGAGAGCGACCGCTTTATCCTCACCCTGCTTGCGCGGATACATCGCCAGACGGGCATTCGCAAGATGCTGGACGGAACGGACGGGCTTGCCGGGTTGGCGGGTGCGCTGAATGAGCCGGTTATCGCCGCCGCTTTTTCGCGGCTGATCCTGCCGTCACCGGAGCTGACCTCCCTGATCGACCGAACACGCGGGGTACTGTTGCAGGGAGAAGGGGAGATGGCGCAGGAGCTGATGGCGCTGCTCGCGCTGCAGCTGGCGCTGACCGAATATGCCCTTGAAACCCCGCCCGGCACGCCGCCGGAACCGACGGGTCTGGAGCCCGCGCTCCGTGCCGCGCTTTATGCTCCGCTTGCGCCCGAGGTGGCGATCAGGCTGCTCACGCAGGAGGAGGCACAGCTTACGACGCGGCCGTGGTGCCGCCTGCTGTTGACACGAATGGGGCCGCAGGCACTGAGGGAGCGTGAGATTGCGGCGGCGTTGCCGCGTCTCTCGGCGAGCGGCGATGCGGTTTCCGGCGCAGTGCAGGCACAATATGAGGAAAGCCCCTATCCACGCTGGCGCGGGCTTCGAAGTGGCGGGGAGGTGGCGCTGCCTGCGCTTGTGAAACGGTTATTCCCTGCCATTACTCCGCCCATGCCCGCGGAGAAACCGACTGTGCTGATCGCCGGATGCGGCACCGGGCGGCATGCGCTCCGCACCGCAAAACGGATTATCGGGGCGGAGGTGACGGCGATTGATCTATCGCGGAGGTCGCTTGCCTATGGTGCGCGGCAGGCGGAGGCGTTTGGTATCACGAATGTCACCTTTGCCGAGGCGGATCTTGTGGATCTGCCGGACAGCCTCGGACGCTTTGATCTGATTGAGGTCTGCGGCGTACTCCATCATATGGCCGATCCGGAGGGCGCGTGGCGCGGCCTTACGAAGTTCCTTGCGCCAAATGGGGTAATGAAAGTCGCGCTTTATAGTGCGGCGGCGCGGCAGGATGTGATCGCTGTTCGCGAGATGGTGGGGGATCGGATGGAGACGCTCACCCTCGATGATATCCGCGGCCTCCGGCGGGAGTTGCTCACCCTCCCTGAGGATCATCCGGCGGCGTCCGTGACAAGGGAGCTTGATTTCTACTCTTTGAGCGGCTGTCGCGATTTTCTCTTCCACCGGCATGAACAGCGCTTCGATATCCCG
>CALEMG010000162.1 GCA_937910835.1 uncultured Alphaproteobacteria bacterium
GGACGAAGGTAACCATCGCCCCGGCGGAACCTCCGGGCAGTCTCGATCACCTCAGGAACAAGATCCACGGCCATACCCTCGCTTCCGCCCAGATCAGGGAGATTATCACGGATATTGCGACCTACCGCTATTCGGAAATGGAGATAGCAGCTTTTCTTGTCTCGTCGGCGGGCTTTATGATGACGAACGAGATGCTGTCTTTGACGAAAGCCATGGCGCAGGCGGGCACACAGCTTCGCTGGAAATCACCGGCCGTTGTCGACAAACATTGCATTGGCGGCATTCCGGGCAACCGCACTTCCATGATCGTCGTGCCCATCGCCACCGCCCATGGCCTGACCATCCCGAAAACCTCGTCGCGGGCGATCACCTCGCCCGCCGGAACAGCGGATACCATGGAAGTGCTTGCAAATGTCGATCTTTCCATGCCGGAGATGCAGCGGGGTGTCGAGAAATGCAACGGTTGCATCATCTGGGGCGGGCATGTCAACCTGTCACCAGCAGATGATATTCTGATCTCCGTGGAACGGCCGCTGTCCATCGACACCCGCGAGCAGATGGTCGCCTCCATTTTGTCGAAAAAACTTGCGGCCGGATCAACACATTTGTTGATCGATCTTCCCCTCGGCCCGTCGGCGAAGGTCCGCAACCACACGGATGCCATGCGTTTGCGTAAACTTTTTGAATATGTCGGCGACCAGGTCGGCCTCTCCATCGATGTGATCGTGACGGATGGAACACAGCCGATTGGCAACGGTATTGGCCCGGTGCTGGAAGCGCGCGACGTGATGGCGGTACTACGGCGGGAGGAGGGTGCCCCGATGGACCTGCGCGAAAAATCGTTGCAGATTGCCGGGGCTTTGCTTGAGAATGACCCGGGTTTGCGCGGTGGGGGAGGCTATGCACGGGCACAGGAATTGCTGGATAGCGGCGCGGCGCTGAAATCCATGGAGCGGATAATTGAGGCTCAAGGGCGCGCGCAGAAGATCTCTTGCGTCGGGGAACTGGCCCATGATGTTCTGGCACCGGTAAGTGGCTCCGTCACCGCAATCGACTGCTTTCGTCTGGCCCGGATTGCCCGGTTGGCAGGAGCGCCGATGGACAAAGGAGCGGGCATCGATCTGTTCAAGAAAATCGGCGACAATATCGCCAAGGGAGAACCGCTCTATCGTATTCACGCCTGTTTTCAGTCTGACTACAGCTTTGCCGTCAAATATGCAGACGAGGGCAACGGCTATGCCATCGGAGAACAGGCATGAGCGGCGCATCGCTTCATTTCCTGCCCGAAAGTCGGGACGCTGCGAAGAAACTGGCTGCCAGTCTTGATATTCCCGTTCATGAAATCGCCGTCCACCGCTTTCCTGACGGCGAGAGCCGGGTGCGTGTCCATCCGGTAAAGGGAACGGCCATCCTGTTCGCGAGCCTGAACGATCCTAACGAGAAGCTTCTGCATCTCGCCTTCGCTGCGGCCACACTTCGTAACGACGGTGCAACGCGCTTGATCCTTGTGGCGCCTTATCTTTGCTATATGCGGCAGGACATGGCGTTCGAGACGGGCGATGCAGTCAGCCAGCGGATCATCGGCAGCTATCTATCTCTCTATTTTGACCGGGTGATCACTGTCGATCCGCATTTACACCGCATTGATAACTTGCAAAGCATCTTCACGGATTGCCAGGCAGATGCCTTGACCGCGAGTGACTTGATCGCCGAAGACTTGGCGACGGAGATGAGTAGTAGGCTGCTACTGGTCGGTCCGGACGCTGAGTCGCTGCAATGGGTTGGCGCAATTGCAGAAAAACTCGATGCTCCGTTCATTGTCGCGACCAAAGTTCGCAATGGGGACCGGGATGTTGAGGTCCGCTTTGCCGATGTACAAAGAATAAAGAGAGCGAGAGCAGTTATTCTCGATGACGTGATTTCGAGTGGCATGACGGTCTGCCGCGCGGCAGAAGCGCTCCTGAAGGCAGGCGCAGAAACAGTCGAGGTCATCGCGGTGCACGCGCTCTGCAGCGATGCAGACCTGAAAGCGATACGAGCTGCGAGCGTATCCAGTATCCGCTCCACTGACAGTGTGCTGCATTCAACCAATGCAATCAGTCTCGCGCCGCTCCTTCGCAGCGCTTTGAGGGAGGAGACATGACGACGCGGATCAAATTTTGCGGCGCGGCTGGAACGGTGACCGGATCCTGCTACCGGTTGCAGGCGGCCGGACGGCAGTTCCTCGTCGACTGCGGTATGTTTCAGGGAACGAAGACCTTGAAGGAGCTGAATTACGGGCCTTTTCCCTTCGATCCGGCGGAGATCGATTTTGTTCTTCTCACTCATGCCCATATTGATCACAGCGGGGTTATCCCAAAGTTGATCAAAGCAGGGTTCAAGGGCCCGGTTTATACCACGGCGCAGACCCGCGATCTTTTGAGCTATATGCTGCCCGACAGTGGCTATATTCAGGAGGTCGAGGTCGAGCGGCTCAACCGGCGCAATCAGCAGCGCGGGAAGCCCACCGTCAAGCCGATCTATAGCCGAAAAGACGCGGAAAACTCGATCGCACAAATTCACCCGGTCGAGTTCGAAGAGTGGCTGCAACCCTGTGCCGAGGTGAGGGCGAGGTTCTGGAACGCTGGTCATATCCTTGGCGCCGCCTCGATCGAGGTCGAGATTACCGAGCAGGACGAAACGCTCCGACTGCTTTTCTCTGGCGATATCGGGCCGGAAAACAAGCTTTTCCATGGCGACCCGGAGGCGCCGAGCGGTTTCGATTACGTCTTTTGCGAATCCACTTATGGGGGGCGTTTCCGCGAGGATCTCACGCCCCGTCAGCGACGGGAAATCCTGTCGACGGAAATTAATGAGGCGATGAGGGCGGGCGGGGCGCTGGTCATTCCGTCCTTTGCTGTGGAGCGCACGCAGGAACTGCTGCTTGATATCGATCATCTCCTTGATAATTCCGTTATATCTTGCACGGCTGTTTTCCTCGATTCACCGCTTGCTATCCGCGTCACGTCGGTTTTTTCCAAATACAAGAGTGATCTTGAAGATGTCGAGAAAGGCGATCATCCATTCTCGAATCTGAAGTTTCATTTCACGGAAACGGTGGACGAAAGCAAGGCTATCTCACGCTTTGACGGTGGCGTCATTATCATGGCAGCAAGCGGGATGTGCGATGCCGGGCGCGTCCGTCATCACCTAAAAAATCACTTGTGGCAGCCTAAATCGACCGTGCTGCTGGTTGGTTATCAGGCGGAAGGTACCCTCGGTCGCCTGCTCGAGCAGGGGCTGAAAAAAGTTAAGATTCAAGGGGAAGATATCAAGGTTCGCGCTCGCATTCGCTCCATTGATACCTATTCGGGGCATGCCGACGGGGCTGGCCTTCTCGCCTGGGCAAAAGCGCGAAGGCCGGTCCGACAGGCCCTCTTCCTCACTCATGGGTCGCGGGAATCGTTGCAGGCTTTCCAAGCGCAGCTCCTGGAGGACGGGTTTGAGGATGGCGAGGTTATTATCCCCGCACTTGATGACGAGTTTGAGCTTCGTACATCCGGCAAAACAGGCAAACTTCTTGACACGAGCAAACGGCTGACCGGGGATTACGTTGACAAGCTTGACTGGCATAATGAACTGGCTCAGCTTACACTTGATATCCGGTCGGCACTGGAGCATGCTCCCGATAGCCAGCAGAAATCGAAACTGCTTTCGAAGCTTCGCCAGGCACTGCAGAAGAAGTAAAGCTGGTCGATCTTGACCAGGATCAATGCAAATGTTTTGTTTTTTTAAATAGTTATCATTCGCCGATCTAATTTTTTCGTGAGGAGTGAGGCATGACCAAAGAAAGCAAAGTCCATCCCTATATCGAGTGGGCCAAGAACCGTCTAGATGAAATGGATGCGACATTATCAACCTTCGAGAACAAGGTCGGGGAACTCGGCGATGATGTCAGTGCCAAAGCGACGGCGGCGCTTTCCGATATGGAGGTTCAGCGCGATGCCTTTAAGGATTTCCTCGACAAGAATATGCATAGCGCCGAGAGCGTATGGGAAGAGCAGGCGGCAAAACTGAAAAAGGACTGGAAAGCCTTTGAGGAGGATGTCGAAACCTATGTGAAAGCCGCTAAGGACAACACGGAGCAATATGAGGCTGCTATCAAGGCGCGGGCGGATGTGCAAATGAAAGCTTGGCAGACTGCATTGAGTGACGCATTTGCGGCGGCAGCCAATTTTCCAAATGAGCGAAAAGCGGATTTCGATGATGCAGTCAGGCGAATGAAAAGTGACGCAGAAGCTGCGGAAGCGCGGCTTGAGGCTATGAAAAAGGCGGGGCAGGAGTCCTGGTCGGCGCTAGATGCGGCATTGTCGGATTCCCGAAAAGCGTTCGACAAGGCGACCGAGGACATGCAGAAGGCGTTCAAGCGAGCCCTGAAATAGGGCATTTCGTAGGTGAGACAATGGAGGTTCCGACGGACGCAGATTTAAGCGGTCGGATTGTCGCCATTCGCGGCGGCGTCATCGATATCCAGTTTTTCGGCAAGGTTCCGCGGATTCATGATTTGCTGAGGGCCGGAGAGGTCTCTATCGAAGTCGCGGATCTTGCCGGAGAAGGCGTCGTGCGCGGCATCGCTCTCGCGCCAACCCAAGGCCTTGGCCTTGGTATGGAAGTTGTGGCGACCGGCTCTCCGATCCTCGTCCCCGTCGGGGACGCGGTGCGTGGGCGGATGCTGAACGTCTTTGGCGAGCCGGTCGATGGCAAGAAGCCCGTTGAAGCGAGTCAGAGAGTATCCATCCATAATCCACCGCCGCATTTAACCGATCGGGTTGTGCGTGCAGAGGTTTTGCAGACCGGGATCAAAGCGCTTGACCTGCTCTGCCCGATTGAGCGAGGTGGCAAGACTGGACTTTTTGGCGGCGCCGGAGTTGGAAAAACCGTTTTGATAACGGAGCTTATTCATAATACAGTCAGTCTGCATAAGGGCGTCAGCCTGTTCTGTGGCATTGGCGAGAGGTCGCGCGAGGCGGAGGATCTTTACCGCGAGATAGCCAGGGCAGGCGTGCTCGATCAGACGGCGATGCTGTTTGGGCAGATGAACGAGCCGCCGGGCGTTCGCTTTTTGATCGGCAAGACGGCGCTTACCATGGCTGAATATTTCCGTGACGAGAAACATCAGGACGTTTTGCTGCTGATCGACAATATCTTCCGCTTCGTTCAGGCAGGGTCGGAGGTGTCGGGCCTTCTTGGCCGGATGCCGTCTCGTGTTGGTTACCAGCCGACCCTAGCGACGGAACTTGCGGAGCTCGAAGAGCGGATCGCCTCCACTAAATCCGGTGCGATCACATCCATCCAGGCGGTTTATGTTCCGGCCGATGACTTTACCGACCCAGCCGCCGCGCATATTTTTTCGCATCTTTCCGCTTCGGTGGTGCTATCGAGAAAAAGAGCGAGCGAAGGGCTTTATCCCGCAATTGATCCACTCGCATCAACATCCACCATGCTTTCCGCCAACATCGTGGGCCAGCGTCATTATGACATCGCCCGGGCGGTGCGGCGGACTCTGGCCGATTACGAAGATTTACGCGATATCATTGCCATGCTCGGGCTTGAGGAGCTTTCAAGCGCAGATCGCATGACCGTCGCTCGCGCTCGGCGGTTGGAGCGGTTCCTGACCCAGCCCTTTGTTACGACCGAAGCTTTTTCTGATCAGAAGGGGCGGCGTGTCTCTCTTGAGGAAACTCTGGATGGATGTGAAGCGCTGCTTGGTGAGACTGAATTCTCGCATTCAGAGCAGGATTATTACATGATAGGGGCGTTAAGCGAACTAAGGAAAGCCTCATGACCGATTCGGCCAGCATGAGTGTCACGCTACGTCTGCCTGCGCAGGTGTTTTACGAAGGGGCCGCCCTTAAACTCACAGCCAGGGCGGAGAACGGTGCATTCGGTATACTGCCCGATCATATCGATTTTGCGACGGCTCTGCTTCCCTCCGTCCTCATGCTCACTGCCCCCGATGGTGAGGAACTGGTCTTCGGGATTGATGAAGGCATTATGGTCAAGCGAGACCGGCAGGTGGATATCTGCGTGCGACGTGCAGCGCGCGGGACAACGCTTAGCAGTCTCAAGACGATTGTTCGCAAAAAATTCGTTGACCTTGACGACAAGGAGCGAACGGCGCGATCGGCGTTGTCGCGGTTGGAAGCGGACATGGTACGACGATTCATGGAACTCCGGGAGCCGCATCAATGACGGAAGCACCGAAAAAGCCTGACAAGGTGGCGGAGGATATCGGACGCCGGGCCCAGCGGATAGAGGAGGCTCGGAACGCGCCATCCTCTAGCCCGTTACGTGGTCTTGGGGTTTTCGGGATGATCGGCTGGTCCGTCGCAGTTCCGACGGTTGGCGGGGCCTTCCTCGGTGTCTGGCTTGATCGTGTCGCGCCGCAAAATTTTTCCTGGACAATCGCCCTCATTGTCGCCGGGGCGATTGTCGGGATGGGGATTGCCTGGCGCTGGGCCAGCCGTGAAGGGGGCTCGGAATGAAACGGGATGACCTAGACGTAAGAAAGAAAGGACTGCAATGGAGGTGATCAATTTTGCTGCCGGTCTGGCCTTTGGCGGTGTTGCCGGTATTCTCTTTTTTGCCGGTCTCGGATTGGGTGTCCGAATAGCGCTTAAGGGCGCGAGGCCGGGGCCGATCCTTCTCGTTAGCGCCGCGCTCCGGATTTCGCTGTTGCTACTGAGCGGCTGGGCGGTTGCACAGCTGGGATTATGGAGCACCGTCGGTTTTGGCGTGGCGTTTTTGGCTGCGCGTTATGCCATCGTCATCTGGGTCCGTGCACCGATTGGACGGGAGGGGTAGCGATGGAACTCACACCCGACGCCCATATAGTTTTTACGGCTTTTGGCATTCCCGTCAACGCGACCGTCGTTAATACCTGGATCGTGATGGCGGTGTTGACAGTCGTCTCGATGATTGTGACCTGGCGGCTTCGTCCCGATGCGGCGCCAACCCGCTGGCGCACCGCGCTCGAAGTGATTGTGCAGGGCATTGAAAAGCAGATAAATGAGATCACCCGCAGGCCGACCGGCCGCCTGATCTATTTCGTTGGCACACTTTTCCTGTTTATTGCCGTGTCCAATCTGCTTCTGGTCGTGCCGGGATTTGAACCACCGACGGCGTCACTCTCCACC
>CALEMG010000163.1 GCA_937910835.1 uncultured Alphaproteobacteria bacterium
GGACGCTGAGCCGGCCGAAGAAGTGGTCAGTGCCATCAAAGTCAATGGCGGAGAAGCAATCGCTGTTCCGGGAAGCGTAACAGAGGCTGGTTTCGCTGAAAAGTTCATCAATGAAGGCATCGATGCCTTTGGCGGCGTTGATATTATTGTCAATAACGCGGGCTACACATGGGACGCGCTGGTTCATAAAATGAGCGATGAGCAGTTTGATGCGATGATCGATGTTCATTTGAAAGCGCCATTTCAAATCATCCGCGCGGCCTCCGGATTTATACGTGCACAGGCAGACAAAGAAGCCGCCGAAGGGCGGGAGGTATTCCGTAAAATTGTCAATATTTCCTCTATTGCTGGCACGGGCGGCAATGCGGGCCAGATTAATTATTCTTCTGCAAAGTCAGGCGTCCTCGGGATGACCAAGACCATGGCCAAGGAATGGGGACGGTTGAAAGTAAATGTGAACTGTGTTGCTTTCGGTTTTATCCAGACCCGCCTTACCGAAGCGACTAATGAAAAGAAGACTATTGTCGTTGAGGGGAACGAGGTTGGCATCGGCATCCCGGAAAAACTGGTCGCGGGTATGGAGATGATGATTCCGCTCGGCAGGGCTGGCACGCCGCAAGAAGCCGCGGATGGCGTTTATCTTTTCTGCGCTCCGGAATCTAATTACATCAGCGGACAGACACTGATCGTTGGCGGTGGATTGACCATCTAGCTTTCACGCAGAGGGAGCAGGGCTATGCAGTATGAAGATATTTCGTTAGAGATCGATCGAGGCGTGGCCCGGCTGACTTTTCGCCGACCTGGCAAGTTGAATGCCTTGCGTGATCATACCGGAAGCGAAATGCAGGCGGCGTTTGACGAGATGGAGAGTAATCCCGATGTCCGGGCGATTGTCTTGACCGGTGAAGGACGAGCTTTCGGGGTCGGGTATGACCTTTCTCTTGCCAAGCCGGATAATGTTCCGGATATGGCGAAAATTCTAGAGGAGGACTATAATCCTTTGATACGGAGAATGCGTGCGTCGCGGCTGCCGATTGTCAGTGTCATTAATGGCCCTTGTGCTGGTGCGTCTGTTGGCATTGCGCTCGCTGGTGATATTGTGATTGCCGCACGCTCTGCATATTTTTACGAACCCTTTGTAGGGCTAGCGCTTATTCCTGACGCAGGAAATACTTTATTTCTGCCGAGGGCTGTTGGCCGGATCCGGGCGGCGGGTGCGATGCTGCTCGCAGAGAAAATTACGGTGGAAGAGGCGCTTTCCTGGGGCTTGGTATGGCGTGTTTTTGAGGACGGAGAGCTTATGAGCAGGGCAGACGAGATTGCTCATAAGTTGGCAGGATTTTCACCGACGTCAGTATCCCTTATTAAAAAACTCATTTCAGAGGCGTCAGATTATGGGCTTTCCGAGCAGCTTGATCTTGAGCGGGATGCGCAAGGCGAGGCGTGCGGGAGTTCCGAAATGAAAGCTGCTATTGCGTCTTTCTTCGCCAAGCGGAAGTAGTAGAAATATTCTAGGAACGAAACATGCCGTTTCGAAGGTTTCAAATAAGCGGACATGCTTCGACAATATATTTGTTGTCGCATGTTCTGCTTGTTGTTTAACGCAGAGTACGACTAAAAAAATATTCTACGGCATTTAAAATGAATATCTGCCGTGAGTATTCTATTGCCTGCAGCTTAAAATAAAAAATGAATCATAAATCATTTTTATGTTGACTATGTCAATTGCAGCAAATAAATTCCTTTCAACACAGGGAATATTGGGTGATATCCGCGCCGAAAAAGACAATCACTGAAACGGCGCAACCGCCCATATCTATGAGGGACGCATGGAAATCTTTAATTCACTACCACAGTTGGTAGATGAGGAATATGTGCTTACGCGTGAAACGGCACGCCGGTTTTTCCAAGATGAAGTTTCTCCGCATTATGCTGAATGGGAAAAGCGGGGATATATCGACAAAGATACTTGGAGGAAAGCTGGTTCGCAGGGTTTGTTATGTTCGATGATTCCCGAAGAGTATGGCGGGATCGACGGAAATTTTCTTCATGCGATGGTTATTGTCGAGGAAATAGCGCGCAGTGAATGTTCGCTTCCCGGCTTTTTTACCCATTCCGATATCATAGTCCCCTATATTGCGCGGCTTGGAACAGCAGACCAAAAGAAGCGTTGGCTTCCGGGCTGCGTTAGTGGCGATGTGGTTTCAAGTATAGCCATTACCGAGCCCGGCGCCGGATCGGACATGAAAGGCGTCAAACTGCGCGCAAAACGGGATGGCAGTGATTGGATCCTGAGCGGCCAGAAGACTTTTATTACAAATGGCTGGCTTGCGGATTTGGTTATTGTGGTCGCCAATACCAGTCCGGATGCTGGCTCAAGAAGCAAAAGCCTTTTTCTGCTCGATGCGAAGAGCGATGGTTTCGAGCGAGGTCGACTGCTGGAGAAGGTCGGGCAGAAGGCGCAGGATACGGCCGAGCTCTTTTTCGATGACGTTCGTCTTCCCGCCGATGCAATGCTAGGTGAAGAGGGGAGGGGCATGCAGTATCTGATGCAGGAACTCCCCTTGGAACGTTTGCTTGTTGGCGTCTGGGCACAAGCGGTGGCCGAAAAAGTGTTTGAACGGACTGTCGACTATGTTTTTGAGCGCAAAGCTTTTGGCCAGACAATTGGAAATTTTCAGGCAACGAAATTTACCCTGTCGGAGGTGCGCACCGAGTTGGAAGTCGGTCGCTCTTTTCTCAATGATTGTGTTGTCCGGCTGCTTAATGGGGAACTGACAAGTGAAACCGCAGCCATGGCGAAATATTGGCTCTCGGACATGCAGGGGCGGGTCATAGACCGATGCCTCCAGCTATTTGGCGGATATGGCTATATGTGGGAATACCCGGTTGCGCGCGCCTATGCGGATGCGCGGGCGCAGCGAATTTATGGCGGTGCGAATGAGATCATGAAGGAAATTATCTCACGTGGAATTCAGCAACGGAACGCCGGCGAGCTCTGATTGGGATATGACGATGCAGGATGATGACAATATGCCACGAGACTGGAGAGAGTATAACTCTCTGGCTGATATGATAAGAGCACAAGCGAAGCAGACGCCGAACCAGCTCGCGCTTGTCGCGCGATCAGCGACTGGGCAGGAAGAACGTATTACTTATGCCCAAATGGTCTGGCGCGGAGAAAAGTTGGCGCGGGGGCTATACCAGATTGGCGCGACGGAAAACGATCATGTCGGCGTTTGCCTCGACAATAAATCCGCCTATGAGGCGATCATTACGCTGCTGGCGTGCGCCTTTGGCGGCATGGTTTGCGTAACGATCAACGCCCGCTTCGCCGAGGAAGAAATCCTGCATGCGCTGACGCTCGCCGATGTACGTTATCTCGTATGAGATGAAGCGAAATGATCACGTACAGAAAATGTCCGTGAAGGTGCGCCGCTTCTTAACAGTGTTATGCTCGTGGGTAACAGTGAATCCAATAATACTATTCCCTGGAATTTGGTACTGGATCAGGCAGAGGCTGTTAATGTCGATTGGCCAACGAGGGAACTCGAAGACATTTCAGAGATACTATTCACCTCGGGTACAACAGCCCGGCCGAAGGCAGCATTGATGAGTAACCGGAGCGCACTGGCGAGTGCTTATGGTTTTGCGCAGGCAATGAGCCTGAGGTCTGACAGCGTTTATCAAAGCTTCTTCCCCTTCTTTACGACAGCTTGTCTCCGCTGCGTGTTGTATCCAAGCTGGTTTGTCGGGGCAACGGCTGTTGTTGATCCTGAGCTGGAGGTAGAAGACATCCTCCGTCGGATGGAGAATGAAAGAACCACGACCTATATAGGCGTACCAGCTTTCTATATTTTCCTGCTCGAAAAATATGATAGCTCAGCGCGCGACCTATCGTCCCTTGAGATCATTGATGCCGGTGGGGCGTCGATGCCGGCTGAATTGACGCGCCGTCTTATTGATGCTTTTCCGCAGCTTGATGTACGGCAAACCTATGGCCAAACAGAAGGCGGACCTTGCGGCACTGTTCTTGTGGGTAAAGAGGCTCTTGCTCATATAGGATCCGCCGGAATTGCTTGGGTGGTTAGCGTGTTTCGCTTTGTGGTCGATATTGTCCAGGACGTTCTTTGTTATTCGGTTGGCGAAATCGCCGTTCGTTCTCCCTCCCTCTTTTCAGGTTATTACAAGAATGAAGAGGCGACGCGGGAAACCCTGAAAGACGGGTGGCTGCTTTCCGGCGATCTCGGAAAACTGGATGAGGAAGGATATCTTTATGTCGTGGACCGCAAAAAGGACATGGTCATTCGGGGTGGCCTTAACATCGGGACACAGGAAGTTGAGGGCGTCCTCCTTCGATATGAGGGGGTGGAAGAGGTCGCTGTTATCGGCATACCGCACAGAAAGCTGGGAGAGGATCTTCTCGCCGTTCTAACTATTTCGGCCGGCGCAAAAATCGACGCGGAAGCGGTTCGGCAATTCTGCGCGGACAAGCTCGCGGATTTCAAAATACCCAGGCAATTTGAAATCATTGATCAGATGCCGCGCTCACCGATGGGGAAAGTACTGAAGACGGACCTTCGCGCTCGCTTTAAGGAGCTATTAGCGGAGCCTGTTGGGTAGGTGCCGTGCCAAGAAGGCTCGGCCTTTCAAAATGGATCTGACCGGTAAATTATGAATTGTGAATCATAAATTATATAAAAGGGGGTGGCTAAAAACCGTTAAAACCAAGGCCGACGTCGAAAGTATCGGCCAAAAATGAACTATGAATCAATAAGCATTTATATCTAACGAGGACGGTATCATGATTGGGAAAATTAAACAGAATTTGAAATTCGGACTGGCGGCGCTGGCGCTTTGCTCTGCCGCGGTAGTCGGAAGCGCGCAGGCGGAAGACTATCCGTCATTAAACCTGCGTCTTGCGCATTTCATACCATCAAACACGGCAGGAGCGCAGTGGGAGCAATGGTGGGTTGATGAAGTTGAAAAACGCTCCGGCGGTAAAATCAAAACCAAGATTTTTTGGGCTGGCAGCATGGGGGGACCAAAAGAAATTCTAAAACTGCCCGGAACCGGAGCTGTTCAGCTTGGTGTGACAGCGCAAGGATACTTTACGAGAGAAATGCCGGTTGCCGGGAATGCGTCGCTATTGCGTGTGCATCAGACGCCGGCGGATGCCGTTGATACCTGGAGACGCTGGCAGGAAGACCCACAGACACGTGCCGATATGGATAAGAACGGTGTGATTGGATTGTATCATCAGGGCAGTAATCCCTACCGTCTGTTCTGTACGAAGCCGGTTGAAACCCTGGCCGATCTGGAAGGCCTTCGCGTCCGGGTTCCCGGCGCCCCTTATTGGGTCGAGTTCCTGTCGGCTATGGGTGTCGTCCCGGTTTCCATTCCCTACAGCGAGATGTATGGAGCTCTTCAAAAGGGAACGGTGGATTGCTCCTTCTCCGCGCATGAACAGGCCATATCTGGAAAATTCTATGAAGTTGCCAAATACGCCATTGACTTGAACCTGGGTTCTCAACCGACATGGGGCGTTTTCGTCAATAAGAAGATATTCGATGCGTGGCCGGAAAATGTTCAGAAGCTCATGAGAGAGGTAAGTGATGATTTGATGAAAGTCGTGGCGGTTGAAAATGTCAAACTCGCGGAAAAAACGATTGAGGTAGATTTCCCAGAGCATGGCGTCACCTACGTCAAATTTAAGGAAGCTGCTGAATTCGACGAAAAGGGTGGAAGCATGATTGATCTCTGGGCTGCGGATTTGAAAGAAAGAGGGTTCTCAGATGCCGTCGAACGTCTGGGGCCGGTCCTGAGTGAAAAACAAGCTAATTTTAAGGATTGAGTTAGCTTATGAACCGCTTAATCGAGCATTCTTTGCAGTTGATCTGCGCGCTCGCGTTAGCTGTGATGATGTTGGTCGGTGCGACTGACATCATCATGGGCGTGATGTTCAATATGTATTTGCCGTTCAAGGTTGAGTTGAGCGGACTCCTCTTTGCCGTCGTGATCTTTTTATCGCAGCCCCTGGTGACCGCGAGAGAAGAGCATGTCGTTGTGGATGTGTTTTCAAGCAAGCTAACATCCCATTGGAAATTGATCAGCAGGGTTATTGCTAAGCTCACGGCGATTGCTGTGCTGGCATTGCTCGCTTTTGCTTCTTGGGGCCTGTTTGTCTCAAGTTGGGAAATAGATGAAAAATCGATCGATTTTCTGCAGATACCTATCTACCCGGTAAAATTCCTGGTTTTCGCGGGCTTTTCTCTGGCGGCAATCATCTCGATCATACAGCTTTTTAGGCTTTTCCTCCGACCGCAAGAAGATAGTCACACTCAAGAAGACCTGAATGAGGGAGAGAAGGCAGATGGATAGTATATATTCCGGCTTATTTTCGATTGCTGCTTTGATGGTACTTCTGGCGTTGGGGGTGCCGATCGCCTGGTCAATGGTTGCCGTGGCGGTAGTGGGAATGTGGTTTGTCATTGACGGTAATTTTGCCATGTCCATGCTGGAAACCCTGCCTTATGACACCGGCGTGAATTTTACACTTGTTGTGATCCCCATGTTTATTTTAATGGGAGGGTTCTCTTCCCGCTCGGGCATTATCGAGGGACTGTACGAAGCTGTTCACCGTTTTACTGCACGGACAAAGGGGAATCTGATCTATGCGACCATCCTGGCCTCCGCGGGGTTTGCAGCCGCCTCTGGATCAACCCTTGTATCTTCGACTGTCTTTACGCGCATAGCCATGCCGCAAATGCTAAAGTTCGGTTACTCGCCGGGAATTTCCGCCGGTAGCATCGCGGCATCCGGCACTCTGGCTGCGCTTATTCCACCTTCCGTCGGCATTATCATTATTGCATCGCTCACCATTCAGCCCGTCGGGGAGCTGCTTTTTGCCGGGGTTGTTCCCGTAATCCTGACGGCCGGAGCTTATATCAGCGGCATGCGCTTATTCCTGGTCAAGTATCCTCAATGGGCTCCGTTGACCAATGAAAGCTATAGCTGGCGAGATAAAATGGGCGGGTTACGTATGATTTGGAGCGTCGTTCTACTCGCTACATTGATTATCGGTGGACTTTATAGCGGATTGTTTTCTCCCTCCGCGGCGGGTGCCGTCGGGGCAGCTGGCGCGCTTATAATTGGCCTTTCTATGCGACGTTTGTCACGGAACGATATTTGGGAATCCTTTAAGGAAGGGACTTTGGTTTCGGGTCGCTTGCTGATGATCATTATTGGTGGCCTTCTGATGGGCAGACTGCTGCTCATCAATGGGTTTACAGATGAGATAAATAACTTTGTTGCAAGCCTTGGCGTCACACCCCTGGAACTCATGATCTATATCTCGATCATGTTTATTGTGATGGGAATGTTTGTTGATTCCCTGTCTCTTATTGTGATCACTCTGCCCTTTCTTTTCCCGATATCCCAGTCTCTGGGAATCAATGAGATCTGGTTCGGCATTATCATCTTGAAGCTCATCGAAATTGCGGCGATCACGCCACCGGTGGGCCTAAATTTGTTTGCTGTAATGGGGGCGGCGCCGGAACTTAAGGCAAGTGAGTTGTATCGCGGCATCGTGCCTTTCATTCTCATTGAGATTGTAGTCCTGATACTGCTTTTTGCATTTCCGGACATCGTTCTTTGGCTACCAGAGACGATGGCAAAGTAAAGAAGGGAAAGTTTGGTGACGACGGTAGTAATTACATCTGAGGCGAAGGTTACAAAAAAGGGACTATCCGTTTCCGCCCACAACGGTGTGCTGCATTTGCAGCTTCATCGGCCAGAGCGGCTCAATGCCTTTACGGCGGAACTGATCACAGAAGTCCGGGAGTATTTGGCGGAGGCGAGGGATGACGTAACGATCAGAGCCATAATGTTCAGTGGATCGGGCAAGGCTTTCAGCGCCGGCATTGCTCTCACAAGCGGAAATGGGGATGAGAAGCCAGGCTGGTTCGCGAAGAGAATGCGCGATACCTACCATGCTCTGATGCAGGAAATGGTGAGCTACCCGAAACCGGTGATTACGGCTGTCCACGGCGTTTGCGTCGGCGGCGCGATGGGGTTTATCACCTCCTCAGATATCGTTCTTTGTAGCCACTCCGCCCGGTTTATTCTTGCATTCGTTAAGGTAGGCCTTGTGCCTGATTGCGGGACGAGCTGGGGGCTGCCGAAAAGGATAGGGCAGGCCCGCGCGAGAGCCTGGGCCTTGCTTGGCGATGAAATTGACGGTGCGACCGCCGCAAACTGGGGTTTGGTTTGGAAATCCATAGACGAAGACAAGCTAATGGATGAAACCACGGCTATTGCAGCGCGCTTGGCCAATGGGCCCGCCGTCGCCATACAGCAAATCAAGGATCTGTTTAACGCATCGGAAAATGCCTCCCTTTCAACCGCATTCGATGCCGAAGTTGAGGCGCAAATTGCAGCGCTGGCACATCCCGATGCAAAGGAAGGCCGCACTGCGTTTCTGGAGGGGCGAGCTGCGAAATTTGGGGTGAATAAAAGTGAAAAATAGTAACAAGGATAGTGTAGGTAAAATTAATATGGAAGATAGCTATCAAGCCATAAACTGGCGCCGTCGTGACCGTGTCCTGACTTTGGAAATGAGCCGTCCCGCTTCCTTCAATGCGGTCGATGAGGTTTTACATGAGGAGCTTTCCCGCGTGTTTCGGGATGCAGACGCAGATCCGGACTCTGATGTGATCATCTTCACCGGCGCGGGGGAGGCGTTCTGTGCAGGTGGCGATGTAAGTTGGATGCAACGAGCGATCGATGAACCTGAAACCTTTGAGCGGACAGTAACTGAGGCCAAACAGATCGTCTTTTCAATGCTCGACTGCGAAAAACCGATCATCTGCCGGATCAACGGCCATGCGATGGGCCTTGGCTGTACCTTGGCGTTATTTTGTGATGTGACTTTCATGAATGAGACCGTCAAGATTGGCGATCCGCATGTCCTGATGGGAATGGTTGCGGGCGATGGCGGCGCCGTTATCTGGCCTGCGCTGGTCGGGCTTTCACGCGCCAAGGAGTTGTTGATGACTGGCGATCATCTCACGGCAAATGAGGCGAAGGAAATTGGATTGATCAATCATGTTTGCAAGACGGATGAATTGGACAATGCCGTAGACGCATTCGCGGATCGGTTGGCGAATGGACCCTTGAAATCGATCAAATGGACCAAGGTCAGCTTGAATATCCATCTCAAGCAAGTTGCTCACTCAGTTATGGATGCCTGCCTTGCCTATGAGGCAATGACGAATTTAAGTGCGGATCATCAGGAAGCAGTTAACGCTTTTCGTGAAAAACGCCAGCCCGTTTATACAGGAAAATAATTTATTCAAGTAACAAAAATGGAAAGATACTTATGAGTAAGAGATCGACAGCTGACCTAACGGGGCGCCGTATTCTCGTGACCGGGGCGGGCGGTGGAATTGGCCTTTCGATTGCAAGAAGGTTGAGTGATGCCGGCGCGAAAGTGGTTATCAATGACGTATCGGCGGAAATACTTGAAGAGGCGGGAAAAAAAATTGGTGCCGTCGGTACTCTGGCAGCTAATATCTCAGAAGAAACGTCCGTTAAGGCCTTGATGAAAGAAACGGCCGTCATTCTGGGCGGCATTGATGGCGTCGTGAATAATGCTGGTGTTGCCGACCCCGTTCGGGGAACAAAGCGGCAAACGCTTGATGACTGGCGCCGCGTTATTGATGTGAATGTACAGGGATGTTTCCTGATGTCGCGGGAGATGACTTCTTACATGAAGCCCGGTGCGTCTATGGTCAATATCGCTTCTGTCGCCGGGCTTGGCGGGTTTGCCGCGTCAAATGCCTATGGTGTCAGTAAGGCGGCAATTGTTATGATGACGAAAACACTAGCTTGTGATTTTGCGCGTTATGGTGTGAGAGTGAATGCGGTAGCCCCAGGTGTGATAGAAGCGCCAATGGCAGCAGACATACTTAAAGGTGGGACGTTGGGTGCAGATCCGTATCTGCGCCGGATTCCTATGGGTCGTTTGGGAAAGCCGGAAGAAATAGGAAATGCTGCGCTGTTCTTGTTGTCGGACATGGCAAGCTATATAACCGGTGTAACGCTGCCGGTTGATGGTGGATGGATGGCATTCGGTGGAGCGGGTGATGCCTCTCATCCGGCGGAGGTCGCGTAAACTTGGTTGTGCTATGAAGTAAAAGAAAAGGGCCTGTTTGACTATGTTAAGACCGAATAGGAAGAATAGACCTTCCCGTGAAGAAAAA
This sequence comes from uncultured Alphaproteobacteria bacterium, assembly GCA_937910835.1. GTDB lineage: Bacteria > Pseudomonadota > Alphaproteobacteria > Sneathiellales > Sneathiellaceae > Sneathiella. The sequence goes on from CALEMG010000163.1 coordinate 10,263, forward strand.
GCAGCTTTAAATCGCCAAGCAATAATTGATTCCGCTGCCGTTTGTATTGGCAAATATGGATATAATGACGCATCGATCGCCAAGATAACAGACGGGGCAGGGTTAGCCCACGGCACATTTTACAACTACTTCGAGGACCGGCAGGATCTGTTCGACCAACTGCTTCCGATAAAAGGAGTGGAAATACTTGATTACATAAAGAAGCAGATTGGACCTGCGAAAAGCCTCATCGAAATGGAGCGTTTCGGTCTGCTCGCCTTTCAGTCTTACGTTCAGGAAAACCCATGGTTTTTCAGGTTGTTACATGAAGGTCGCTTTGCCTCTCCAAGAGGACATGCTGCGCATATGGACAATCTTTTTCGCCCATTCGTTCGTGCTTTGAAACGGTGGCAGAACAAAGGTGAGCTTAAAGGCTATACGGAAGAACAGCTTGAGTCGCTTGCCTACCTTATGATCGGAGCCCGTGACTATCTTTTTATACGATCAACGGATAAGGGAACCGTATTCAAGCCCATAGAAGAGGCTCAGTTAAATGCGTATCTGGATCTTCTGCAAAACGGCATTTTGGAGAAGCCGCCGGAAAGCTGAATGGTCTTGGGTTTTGACTTCCATACAGCCTAGAACACCGGAGTGAAAGTCTTGCGATATGCATGGCTCGGCCTGATCGGATGAAACGTTGCGGATTAGGTAAAAAATAAAAATATAAGGAGAAAGACCATGGGTCCTTTAAGCGGCATAAAAATTATTGAAATGGCGGGAATAGGACCAGGCCCTTTCTGCGCCATGATGCTTGCGGATATGGGGGCGGATGTCATTCGTATTGACCGGCCTGGCGGCAATAATTTGCTGGGGCTTGATTATGATATTCTCAATCGGGGGCGGCGGTCTATCGCCGTTGACCTCAAGACGTCGGACGGACTCCAAACGGTTCAGCGTCTTGTTGAAAAGGCGGATGGCCTTATCGAAGGCTTTCGCCCTGGTGTGATGGAAAAGCTGGGTCTTGGGCCCGATGTATGTCTGAAAAATAACCCCAAACTGATATATGGTCGGATGACGGGCTGGGGGCAGGACGGGCCATTGGCGAAAGCGGCGGGTCATGACATTAACTACATAGCGCTTACCGGTGCATTGCATGCGATCGGATCGAAAGAGGGAGGCCCCGTACCACCCCTTAACTTAATCGGCGATTTTGGCGGTGGCGCGATGTATCTTGGATTTGGAATGGTCTGCGGTCTTTTAGAGGCAAAATCATCGGGTAAAGGTCAGGTTGTTGACGTCGCGATGACGGACGGTGCGTCGCTTCTGATGGCGGGAATCTATAATCTATATCAATCCGGGAAGTGGTCTGATCACCGGGAGAGTAATCTTCTCGATGGCGGCGCGCATTTCTACGGGTGCTATCAGTGTGCGGATGGGAAGTGGATTTCCATAGGTTCCATTGAACCGCAATTTTATGCAGAGTTACTCGAAAAGACAGAAATTGATGATCCTGGGTTTAATGCTCAGATGGCTTCCGAAAATTGGCCCGCGCTTAAAGAAAAGCTTGTCGCCAAATTCAAAACGAAATCGCGGGATGAGTGGTGTGCAATTATGGAAGGAACAGACATTTGCTTTGCGCCGGTCCTGGATATGAGTGAAGCGCCGCTTCATCCGCACAACAAGGAACGTAAAACATTTGTTGAGCAGGATGGTATGGTTCAACCGGCACCTGCTCCGCGATTTAGCCGAACCAAGCCAGAAATCCAAGGCCCGCCGCCGCAACCCGGTCAGCATTCAGAGGAAATCCTGGAAGACTGGGGCATCAAGTCATAATTCATGGGATCAAAAAACTCATCTAAGCTATCGGCTTAGATGAGTTGATGCTGATCTGGTCGTTTTAAAATTAACAGGTGTGGATAACCATAGGCACTTTTTGCGCATGCGGTTAATCCACGCGATATTCATTTTTTATCTGCTCAATCATGTCGCTTACAGGCGTTACGGAGGCGACTCCGGAGACGCTATGTCCCGCTGACCAAATATCTTTCCAGCGCTTTGGGTCGGACTTACGGTTTTCGACATTAATGTCGTTGGTGATATTGATCTCTCCGCGAGCCGAAAGGTTGTCGGGATCAAGTCCGGAATTTACAATCGATGGCCTTAACATATTTGCCTGCAGGCCAGTAAAGGCATTTGTCAATAAGATGTCGTCCGCGCTGGAGTCCACCAGCATGCTTTTGTATTCATCGCTTGCCATACTTTCTTGCGTTGCGATAAACCGCGTTCCCATATAACCAAGATCGCAGCCAAGAGCCTGGGCCGCGCGCAAGGCCTGGCCATCTGAGATGCCGCCAGCGAGAACTATTGGCCCGGTAAAAA
>CALEMG010000164.1 GCA_937910835.1 uncultured Alphaproteobacteria bacterium
CATGGGGGTTCTCCGGGGTGATGCTTCGGTCTACCGGGCTTGCCTGGGATCTCCGAAAAGCGCAGCCATATGACGTCTATGGCACGATGGATTTTGACATTCCCGTCGGCCTCAATGGCGATTGTTTCGATCGCTATCTGATGCGGATGGAGGAAATGCGCCAGTCCATGCGGATAATGACGCAGTGTCTGGACCAGATGAAGCCAGGCCCGGTTCTCTCGACCGATCCCAAGGTCGCCCCGCCGCGTCGGAGCGAAATGAAGACGTCGATGGAAGCGCTGATCAATCATTTCAAGCATTACACGGAGGGTGTAAAAGTTCCTGCCGGAGAGACCTATACAGCGGTAGAGGCGCCAAAGGGCGAGGTTGGTGTCTATCTGGTTTCGGACGGATCGAATAAACCCTATCGCTGCAAGATTAGGGCTCCGGGTTTTGCGCATTTGCAGGGCATGGACTTTTTAACCAAGGGACACATGCTGGCCGATGCGTCGGCAATTCTCGGTAGTTTGGATATCGTTTTTGGTGAGGTGGACCGGTGAGTCAGGTTATCGAAACAGGAAAAGCCTTCGAATTTACGGCTGAAAATGTCGAAAAGGCCAAGAAATTCATCGCGAGGTACCCTGAAGGCCGTCAGCAAAGCGCGGTGATGCCGCTTCTTGATCTTGCGCAACGCCAGAACGAGAACTGGCTCTCCAAGGAAGTGCTTGAATATGTCGGTAATTTCTTGAATGTCCCTTACATGCGTGTGCTGGAGGTGGCGACCTTCTACACCATGTATAACCTCAAGCCTGTTGGGAAATATTTCCTTCAGCTTTGTCGGACGACGCCTTGCTGGCTGCGCGGTAGCGATGATCTGGAGGCTGTGTGCAAAAACAAACTCGGGATCACCAATGGCGAGACGACCGAGGATGGCATGTTCAGCCTGCTGGAAGTGGAATGCCTCGGCGCCTGTGTGAATGCGCCGGTCGTGCAGATTAATGACGACTTCTATGAAGACCTGAACGCCGAAAATTTCGAAGCTGTTCTGGATAAGCTAGCCAAAGGCGAGGTTCCGCCCAAAGGCCCACAGATCGATCGGATCAATTCGGCACCGGAAGGTGGGCCGGCGACATTGCTTGAAAAGACGGGGGACGCCTAATGCTGAAAGATCAGGATCGGATTTTCACTAATCTGTACGGCATTCACGACTGGAAGCTCGCCGGAGCGAAAAGCCGCGGCGTCTGGGACAATACCAAGGCTCTCATCGAGATGGGGCAGGATGGCATTATTGATGCGATGAAGGAAAGCGGCCTGCGCGGCCGCGGAGGCGCGGGCTTCCCGACCGGCCTTAAATGGTCCTTCATGCCCAAAGAATCCGATGGTCGGCCAAGCTATCTTGTCGTCAATGCGGACGAATCCGAACCCGGCACCTGTAAAGACCGAGAGATTATGCGTTTCGATCCGCATCGCCTTCTTGAAGGATGCTTAGTAGCAGGCTTCGCCATGCGCGCCGTTGCGGCGTATATTTATATTCGCGGTGAGTTTGTGCAGGAGGCCATCAACCTGGAGATTGCCATTCAGGAAGCTTATGATGACGGCCTGATCGGCAAGAACGCTTCCGGCTCTGGCTATGATTTCGATATTTATCTTCATCGCGGGGCAGGCGCCTATATCTGCGGTGAAGAAACGGCCCTGATCGAGAGCCTTGAAGGCAACAAGGGCCAGCCGCGTCTGAAACCGCCATTCCCGGCCAATGTTGGTGTCTGGGGCTGTCCATCGACCGTGAATAACGTCGAGAGCATCGCGGTGGCACCGGAAATTCTGCGGCGCGGGGAGGGCTGGTTCTCCGGTCTTGGCCGTCCAAATAACACCGGCACCAAACTCTTCTGTATTTCGGGTCATGTGAACAAGCCCTGCAATGTGGAAGAGGAAATGGGCATTCCGCTTAAAGAATTGATCGAGAAACATGCGGGCGGCGTCCGGGGTGGCTGGGATAACCTGCTGGCCATTATTCCGGGCGGGTCTTCGGTCCCGATGTTGCCGAAAGAAATTTGCGATACAATGCTGATGGATTTCGACAGTTTGCGCGATGCCCAGAGTGGGCTCGGCACCGCCGCCGTCATCGTCATGGACAAATCGACGGATGTGATCCGCGCGATTGAGCGGCTCTCGCATTTCTACAAGCATGAAAGCTGCGGCCAATGCACGCCTTGTCGGGAGGGTACCGGCTGGATGTGGCGGGTGATGCAGCGCCTTGTCTCCGGCGATGCGGAGGTTGAGGAAATTGACATGCTGATCAATGTATCAAAACGGATTGAAGGTCATACCATCTGCGCCCTTGGTGACGCGGCGGCCTGGCCAATTCAGGGACTGGTGCGGCACTTCCGCCCGGTTATTGAGGAACGTATTAAATCACGGAAGGCTGCACGGGCGGCCTGAGGGCTGGCGCGCGTGGGGAGTGAAGAATGCCGACACTTACAGTAGATGGTGTAGAAGTAACAGTCGATCCGGGAACCACGGTTCTTCAGGCCTGTGAGGAAGCGGGCGCGGAAATCCCGCGCTTTTGCTATCATGAACGGCTGTCGATTGCCGGTAACTGCCGTATGTGCCTGGTGGAGATGGAAAAGGCACCGAAGCTGATTGCGTCCTGTGCGATGCCCGCTGGCGATGGCATGGTCATTCACACCAAATCCCAAAAAGTGATAGTAGGCCGCGAAGGGGCCATGGAATTCCTGCTGATAAATCATCCGCTCGACTGCCCGATCTGCGATCAGGGCGGTGAGTGTGATTTGCAGGACCAGTCGATGGCTTATGGCTCCGGCACGAGCCGCTATGACGAGTTGAAGCGTGCCGTGACCGAAAAGAACATGGGGCCGCTCATCAAGACGACGATGCCCCGCTGCATTCACTGCACACGTTGCGTGCGCTTCGCGACGGAGGTCGCTGGAGTGGAGGCTCTGGGCGCGAGTAACCGCGGCGAGAATAAGGAGATCGCGACTTATCTTGAGCG
>CALEMG010000165.1 GCA_937910835.1 uncultured Alphaproteobacteria bacterium
TTGGCAGAACCATCTTATGCACTCTCCTTCAACTGCAAAGCCTCATAAAAACAATTAATTTCATCACGAACCTGACGTGGATCAGTAAGACGAACGACTTTCTGTCGGAAGATTTCTCCGTCCGGCAATCTTTCCGAATACCAACCAAGATGCTTGCGGGCAACGCGTACGCCAACCTCCTCTCCATAAAGATTAATGAGAGCGGTATAATGCTCCAGCAGAACCGCTTTTTGCTCTTCAAAGTCCGGATCAGGCAGATGCTCGCCTGTGCCCAAATACGCTGCTACTTGCGCGACAAACCACGGGCGGCCATAGCTGCCCCGGCCGATCATCACGCCATCCGCGCCAGATTGCTCCTTCGCCGTTCTGGCATTCTCAACCGTTTGAATATCGCCATTCGCAATCACCGGCAGCGACACAGCCTCCTTGACCTTGCCGATAAACCGCCAGTCTGCAGCTCCCTTAAAGAACTGGCAACGGGTGCGGCCGTGCACGGTGAGCATACGGATCCCCACATCTTCAGCAATGCGGGCAAGCTCCGGCGCGTTGCGGCTCTCCTCATCCCAGCCCGTCCGCATTTTCAGCGTGACGGGAATGTTCACCGCCTCAACCGTCGCCTTCAAAATCTTTGCCGCATGATCAAGATCACGCATCAGCGAAGAACCGGCCATGCCAGAGGTTACCTTCTTGACCGGGCAGCCCATATTGATATCGATAATCTCTGCACCCATGTCCTCGTTCAGCTTCGCGGCATCCGCCATGATATCCGGATCACAACCCGCTAGTTGAACAGCCACGGGCTGATCATCATTGGCGGAGCGCACAATACGAAGCGACCGCCGCGTTTCCGCCACCATGGCCTTGCTCGCAACCATTTCGGTAAAGACAAGCCCGGCCCCGTATCGCGTCACCAAACGGCGAAAGGGTAGATCCGTGATGCCAGCCATCGGCGCGAGGAATACCGGAGGATCAATTGTAATAGAGCCGAGCGTAATGATCATTTTTTATGCAAATTATATTGTGACTATTATTTAGGCAATATAGGTGGGTTTTTATTGCGCCGCAACAGATTCATACATGAACCGTCAATTTTATTGAACCATGGGGATTAGCCATCTATTGTCGCGACATGACAAGCATTGCCCTTATCGTTGCCGCCGGAAAAGGCGTCAGGACCGGACTTAATACCCCCAAGCAATATATTGAAATTGCAGGAAAATCCATACTTAGGCGAACCATCGACGCCTTTCTGGTGCATCCCGGTATCGATAATGTTTGCGTGGTCGTCGGAGAGGATGATTTACCGCTTTATGAGGAGGCGATCTCCGGCCTTGACCTTTTGCCGCCGGTTTTTGGCGGAGCCACACGGCAGGAGTCAGTCCGAAACGGGCTGGAGAGCCTGGTCGATCATGCGCCGGGCTTTGTGCTTATTCATGATGCGGCTCGGCCCTTTATCAGTACGGAATTGATCAGCCGTTGCCTGAACAAACTGGCCCAAGCTGACGCTGTCCTTCCCTCTCTCGCTATAGCGGACA
>CALEMG010000166.1 GCA_937910835.1 uncultured Alphaproteobacteria bacterium
CCCGCCGATGCGGATGAGGGCACGATCCGCAAGGAATTCGCCGAAAGCATCGAGGCCAACTCCGTGCATGGCTCCGACAGTCAGGCCAACGCCGCAATCGAGATTGCCTATTTCTTCTCCGGCTCCGAAATCCACGCTTAAGCGAACACCCTCCCAAAGAAAAGGCCCGCCATTTACGCGGGCCTTTTTTGTACCTTGCGTATGAGAGCTATTACGATTCTTGGCATCAATGTCTCTGTTCGCTGGCGGATTGTTTTGTCAGATCATCAAGTTTCCGGAGTTCGCTTATTAGCTGGGTGATGGAACCTTCCGGGAAAACAATATGAAAAGGTATCTGATCCAAGCCTATCTGCGCCGCCGCCTTCCCATCCTCATTTACGGCAGGTCTAAAGGACGTGAGGGTGAGTGGATGAAGGTTTGCTGTTCTACCTTCCTCGGACACGGTTTCCTTTGACGCAGATACAATGGGTGCCATTAAGGCATTCAAAACCCCCGCCTTCATCGGCACGTAATGAGTTCTACCGTCCGCACTTTTGAATGAAAGGGTAATTTTGCCCTTGCCGTCGCTCTGCACCCCATGGAACGCGGTCATAGTTGGTAACTTCATGCCTACTCCCACTGGCAATTACGGGAGAAAGTCTGACCCGGATTCTACCATGAGTCAATATGAGTGTGCGAAGTATATAATCGTTTTTTTATGTCTTGCGGGCGGGTTATTTCTCGCCGCTCACGGCCTCGGATTTGTCGAGGAAGGTGACGGTGTCGGGTAAATCGCGCGGATTCTCACTATGCTTGAGATGGCCGTCGATCTTCGCGCCGGGCTCGATGCTGAGGGAGGCATGGACGATGTCGCCCCTGATTGTCGCGGTGGAGGTGACGGTGATTTCCTCACCACGCAGGCTTCCGTTCACCGCGCCGCGGATGATCAGCGTGCCCGCATTGATATCGCCCGTGATCTCGGCATTCTGGCCGATGGTCAGGATCTTTGCCTGCACGTCGCCATGGACATTGCCGTCGATCTGGATTTCCCCCTCAGAGAAGAGGTTCCCCTCAATATTGAGGTTTTCCGCGATAATCGAGGGCATGGCGTTGGATTTGATGGATTTCGTATCGGTCTTGCTGTTACCGGAAAACATGGAATAACCTCTTTCGCAGAGTTAGTCGGCGGCGGCTTTCTCAAGCTTTGGCGTTGCTTTGAACGCATATCGTCCGGCCTTGATAAAGTTCGCCGGGTTCTGATGCTCGCCTTCATAGATGACTTCATAGTGGACATGACGGCCGGTGCTTCGACCGGTTGAGCCCATCACGCCGATTTCAGTTCGGTATTCGATCTTGGCGCCCTTCTTGACGAGTGCCTTCTTCAAATGGCCATAGCGCGTCTTGAAGCCCCGGCCGTGATCGATGGTGACCATGGTACCATAGGCGCCATTCTTGCCAACGAAGGTCACGACGC
>CALEMG010000167.1 GCA_937910835.1 uncultured Alphaproteobacteria bacterium
AGTTCCTTGATCCGGGCGACGTGGTTCGGCGCAAGATCAGGGCGCATCTCAATGATGACACGACCATCCTTCAGTTCAAGATAGAGGGTGTTTTCAAGGTCTCGTGCCATAACTTTCTCCTATTTTCCGCGCGCGAAGACGCCCGCAGTTCAAATTTCTACTACTTCGAATTCTTGTGAATAAGCTCGACCCGATCGACAATTTTCTGCGCCGTCGTCGCCGAAACAAATTTCGTGATATCCCCGTTCAGCAGGGCAATTTCCTTGACCAGACTAGAGGCAATAAACTGATGCTGGTCAGAGGCCATCAGGAAGACCGTCTCGATTTCCGAGTTCAGCCGCCGGTTCATGCCGACCATCTGGAACTCATACTCAAAGTCGGAAACGGCGCGAAGGCCGCGAATAATGATGGCGGCACCCACCTGCTCGGCGAAATGCATCAGCAGGTTATTAAACGGCTTCACCTCAAAATTAGTACCCGGAAATTCCTCTGTCATCTTCGCAACCATCTCGACCCGCTCTTCCACGGTGAAGAGAGGGTTTTTCCCGGGGTTCATCGCAACACCGATCACCAGCGTATCGACCAGCTTTGACGCCCGGCGGATAATGTCATAGTGGCCCACCGTAATCGGATCAAAGGTCCCCGGATACAATCCTACGCGATTTTTCGACATGAAATTCCCTTCCTTTTCTTCGCTACTTCTATTTGTTAGCTTGATATTTTATGTGCGCCGTCTCAGCCGTTCGCATCCTCATCGGCGGACCCGGTGTCGTCGCCCTCTTCCCCGTTCTCATCTTCGGACTTTGCATCGGCAAGCGCGGTCACAGAGACGACCTGCTCCCCCTCAGACGTTTTGAACAAGGTAACGCCCTGCGTATTCCGCCCGGCAATCCGGATATCCGTGACCGGTGTCCGGATCACCTTACCACCATTCGTGACCAACATGATCTGTACAACTTACGTGATCGGGAAAGTAGCAACGACATCGCCATTCCGGTCGGAGGTTTCAATATTGATGATCCCCTGTCCACCGCGATTGGTGACACGATATTCAAAGGCATTCGTCCGCTTGCCATAGCCGTTTTCGGTAATGGCGAGCAAAACTTCCTCATCCTGTAGAAGAGCTTCATACTGTTCCGGTGTGAGACTGCCGTAATCCGTTATATTCCCGGCCTCATCGATGGATTTACGTGCCCTGAGATACGCATCACGGGTTTCCGTGTCCGCTTCGACGGATTTCAGGATCGACATACCGATAACGCTGTCACCCTTGCCGAGCTTCATGCCGCGCACACCACTGGAATCCCTGCCCTTAAACAGCCGCACGTCGGTCGCACGGAAACGGATGCATTTGCCGCCTCTGGCCGCCAGGAATACATCAGAGTCCGGAGTACAAATCCGGACATCAACAAGCTGGTCATCCTCATCAAGCTTCATGGCAATCTTGCCGTTTGCCTTCACGTTGGAGAAATCGCTCAACAGGTTGCGGCGAACATTGCCTTTGGCTGTCGCGAACATCACTTCCAGTTCGGACCAGCTTTCCTCTTCTTCCGGCAGCGGCATCAGGGTGTAAATCACTTCCCCTTCCTCCAGAGGCAAAAGATTGATAATCGCCTTGCCAAGGCTTTGCGGTGACCCGAGCGGCAGACGATAAACCTTCATTTTATACCCACGACCGATGGTCGTGATGAACTTCACCGGTGAATGCTTATTTAGGTCTAACAATTGCGTGACTTATTCCTCATCGCGGGTCTGCTTGCCCGCGCGGCCCTTCCCGCCACGGCGCTGCGGCTTATAGGTCGAGAGCGGTACGCGCTTGATATATCCCTTATGACTGACCGTCAGCACCATATCCTCGCGCTGAATCAGATCTTCGATATCATGCTCAAACTCACTTTCCTCGATCTGGGTGCGCCGCGGCACCGCGTATTTTTCCTTCATTTCCAGAAGTTCATCGCGGATGATACCGATCAGGCGCGGACGACTGGAAAGGATATCGAGATAATCGAGAATTTTCTCACCCAAGTCTTTCAACTCATCGCCAATTTCATTCTGGCCAAGCGCAGTCAACCGTTGCAGGCGAAGATCAAGGATCGCCCGGGCCTGCGCCTCTGAAAGACGGTAGGTGCCATTGTCATTAATCGCGTATTCCGGATCGTCAACCAGCCGGAGCAAAGGCTCCACTGAAGCGGCATTCCAGTCACGCTCCATCAACTGCGCGCGCGCCGTTGCCGGATCGGGCGCGGAGCGGATCAACTTGATCACTTCGTCAAAATTGGCGACCGCAATCGCGAGGCCGATTAATACATGGGCCCGTTCGCGCGCCTTACCGAGCAGGAACTTGGTCCGCCGAGAGATTACCTCTTCACGGAAATCAAGAAACGCTTCCAGCAACTCCCTGACATTGAGAAGCTCTGGCTTGCCGCGATTAAGTGCCAGCATATTCACGCCGAAGGAGGTCTGCAGCGAGGTAAAGCGGAAAAGCTGGTTCAGCACCACTTCCGCCATTGCATCGCGCTTAATCTCAATAACACCGCGAACGCCGTGGCGATCCGATTCATCGCGAAGATCGCCAATGCCTTCAATTTTCTTTGCGCGCACCAGATCGGCAATCTGCTCGACAAGGCGGGCCTTGTTGATCTGGTAGGGAATTTCAGTCACGATCAGCGCTTGCCGGTCTTTACGAATTTCCTCGATATCAACCTTCGCCCGCATGATGACGGATCCGCGCCCAGTCGTGAGGCCACTGATCGACCCGCTCCGTCCGAGGATCGTGCCTCCAGTCGGGAAATCCGGACCCGGGATATAATCGACCAACTCTTCCACGGCCATTTCCGGTTTTTCAAGGAGTGCGAGCGCCCCGTCAATCACTTCGCCAAGATTATGCGGCGGGATATTGGTCGCCATGCCGACGGCAATACCGCCCGCGCCATTGACCAGAAGATTGGGATAGCGCGCCGGCAGAACCGAGGGTTCACGCTCGCTGTCGTCATAGTTATTGACGAAATCGACGGTGTCCTTATCAATATCATCGATCAGGCTC
>CALEMG010000168.1 GCA_937910835.1 uncultured Alphaproteobacteria bacterium
CCACCTCCTCCCGCGACTGCCGCCCCCCCGCCCCGCTGCCCGTCGCGCCACGGCGCACCGCGCTGGCATGCTGGATGACGCCCTCGCTCTCCTGCGTGAGCGTCACATCGATTTCCACGAAGAAGGTGCCAAACTCCGCCGCCTTGCGTAGGGACGCAATTGTATTCTCCGGCGCATGGCCGCAGGCTCCGCGATGGCCGATGACTTTTGGCATCTGTTGAAACAGTTTTTCTGCGCTTATCATCCCGCTTCCTTTAACGACCAGTCGATCGGCGTCTGACCGTTCTGGCGAAGATACTCATTGGCCTTTGAAAAGTGACCGTTGCCGATAAAACCCCGATGCGCCGACAGTGGGGACGGGTGTGGGCTCTGTAGGACGAGGTGTCTCTGTCGGTCTATAAAACTGCCTTTTTTCTGCGCGTAGCTACCCCAAAGTAGAAAGACAAGGTGCTCGCGCTTTTCATTGAGGACGGTAATGGCGGCATCGGTGAATTGTTCCCAACCCTTGCCCTGATGTGCACCGGCCTTCGCCTGTTCCACAGTAAGTACAGCGTTCAAGAGCAACACACCTTGATCGGCCCAATGCTCAAGATTGCCGTGGGCGGGAGAGGGCAGACCAAGATCCCGGTTCAATTCCTGATAAATGTTTCTCAACGATGGCGGAATTCGAACGCCGGAGGGAACCGAAAAACTAAGGCCATGCGCTTGCCCTGGGCCGTGGTAGGGATCCTGCCCAAGTATCACAAGCTTCACTTTATCGAAAGGCGTATGGTTGAAGGCCGCAAAAAAATTGCCGCCGGGCGGATATATGACCTTACCAGCGGCCTTCTCCGCCACCAGATATTTGCGCAAGTTTTGCATGTTGGGCTTATCGAACTCCGGGCGTTATTGCTCGAGCCAGCTGTTTTCCAGCTTTATGTCGCTCAAACCCGTCCCTCTATTCGCTGGGAAGGGCACGGAATCAGACCCTTGGTTGCATCTTTTAATCTTTTATTATGAGTTCAGTACTTTGCAAAATAATTATGCCCCGTCTTCCTGGGGTCCAGCCTATTTTAGCGCGCCTTTCTGCCTTTTC
>CALEMG010000169.1 GCA_937910835.1 uncultured Alphaproteobacteria bacterium
TACGTTACCAAGCCCGTAAACCCTGATGAGCTGATTGCCCGGCTGACTGTCCATTTTACAAACGCTAAAATGATTGAAAGTGCGCAAAATGCACTCGATGCCGGGGGACGGCCGGTTATGGCTGTAACCGAAGAAGGCCAGTTGATCTGGGCTTCTCCGGAGGCGAAAAAGCTAGTGGATCAACTCGCCAATTTTGTTAATGAGGGCAGTCAACTCACAAATCCAAAAATGCTCGATTGGCTTTCCCAACTGGTCAAAATACCGTTGTCACAGTCTCTCCCTTTTCGGTTGGGGAAAAAGGACAATCTACTAGAGATTTGCCTGCTTGGCATACGGACACCGAAGGAGATTTTACTCTCTGTCGAAAAGATCTCTGATCTGGACCCGAAGAAAACCCTTATCAGCGAGTTCTCTCTCACCGCGCGCGAAGCAGAGATTCTCATCTGGCTGTCACGTGGGAAGACTAACCGTGACATCGGCGAGATCCTCTCCATCAGTGCCCGCACGGTCAATAAACAGCTTGAGCAGATTTTTCAAAAGCTGGGCGTGGACAACCGGACCTCCGCAGCGGTTATAACCGATAGAATTTGCCAAAAGACAGGAGCCGGCATTGCGGGTGGAAAATAGATTAAGCCGGAAAAATTAGCAGCCTATGCCCCTTCCCTCCCAGTTAAACCGCTACCGGCGGGTTCAAAAAATGACAAACAGATGAGTGCGACGTCCCCACCACTACTTCAGGTGGGGCGGTGCGACTGCAAATATCTTGTCCAATCGGACACCGTCCATAGAAACGGCATGAATCAGGATCCGGATCAACAGGGCTTTTCGGGTCTCCTTCCAGCCGCATCACTTCACCAGTCTTCAGCTTACCGCCCGGCACCGCCGCGAGCAGCGCCTTTGTATAGGGGTGGGCGGGATTGGTGAAAATCTGTTCCGCCGGTCCTTCCTCAATGATTTGTCCCAAATACATGACGATAACCCGATCGCACAGCAAACGGACCACGTTCAAATCATGTGAGACAAACAGATAGCTCATCCCGAGGTCCTTTTTCAGCTTGACCAGCAGCTTCAAAATGACCGCTTGGACAGAGACATCAAGAGCGGATGTCGGTTCATCAAGAATAAGAAGCTTCGGGGCGACAGCAATTGCCCGCGCGATATTCACTCGAGCTTTCTGCCCCCCGGAAAGCTGGTGCGGGAACCTACCCAATAAGGGAGATGGCAAACCCACCTGCTCGGCCAGCATCTCCACTTTCCGGGCAAGCTCCGTTTTCTCAGCCATGCCTTTTAGCCGCCGCAATGGCTCAGCAATCGTATCAAATGCCGTGAACCTTGGATTTAGGCTCTCATGAGGATCCTGAAAAACGATCTGGAGTTCGCTGCGTTCCGGCTGCAGGTGAAATTTATTAGCCGGTATGGAGCTGATATCTTTACCGGCAAATGTAATCTGCCCGGCGGTGCAATCTGTAAGACGGGAGAGCATGGCAACCAGAGTTGATTTTCCGCAACCGGACTCCCCGACCAGCCCCAGACTCTCGCCATTCGAAATGATGAAGTTAATATCATCCACCGCATGCAGCATTTGCTGATGATTCTGGACATTCTGGTTAAAGCCGCGCAACCAGTTTACGAATCCACTACCGGATGGCCCTTTCCCGCCGATAGGAAAATATTTTTTAAGACCATTTACTTCGAGCAAGCTTGTCATAGCGGCCTCCGACAGGCGAGGAAATGCCCAGGGCTCACTTCATCCAGGGAGAGGAGCGATGTGTTACAGGTTTCCTCAAAGCGCTCACATCTGGCCGAGAACCGGCAGGGCGGCAGATCTCCCCGTAAGTCCGGTAATCCGCCCGGAATTGAAGCAATATCATCCAATGCGCCATCGCCTTGTGGCGTTGCCTGCATCAATTTGGTTGTGTAAGGGTGACGCGGCGCGGCAAACAGATCCTTTGTGGATGCATTTTCCACGACATGCCCAGCATGCATAACGACGATCCGATCGCAATAATCCGCGGCCATGGCGAGGTCATGGGTGATTAGCACAGTCGCCATATTCCGCTCTTTCGATAAATCGCGGATCAGATCCATGATGGCCGCCTGAGTAGTTACATCAAGGCCCGTTGTGGGTTCATCCGCAATGAGCAACTCAGGCTGACAGGAAAGGGCCATGGCGATCATAATCCGCTGACACATACCACCCGACATCTCAAATGGATATGCATGGATGCGACGTTCGGGATCCGGTATCCTGACGGTATTGAGGGCCTTTATCACCATCTCATGGACAGTCTGGCGGTTGGCATTGCCGTGACGTTTGAGCACATCCCCGATTTGCTTACCCACCGTCCGGATCGGATTGAGGGCTGTTCTCGGGCTTTGGAATATCATCGACGCCTCATGACCGCGCGTCTTCTGCATAACCTCTTCACTTGCGTTAAGAACATCGAGCCCCCCAAGGGTTATCGACCCAGACGTAACATGGCCCGCCGGATCGAGAATTCGCATGGCTGTCATGGCGGAAACCGATTTTCCTGATCCGCTTTCGCCAACAACACCGATGATTTCCCCGCGATGGACTTTCATGGATACGTTCTCAAGGGCGTGCACAACCCCGCTCCGGGTGCGAAATTCCACACTGAGTTCCTGAATATCAAGGAGAGGGATAGGGTCTACCATCTTATGTCCGCCTCCTCGGGTCGATAAGATCACGGAGACCATCCCCCAACAAATTGAAGGTAAAGACGGCAATCATCAGGGCCGCGCCTGGAAACAAGGCGAGCCACCACTCCCCGGAAACGATAAAGCCTGCACCTTCGGCAACCATAATCCCCCACTCCGGCGTCGGCGGGCGAACGCCAAGACCGATGAAGGAAAGACCGGCGGCATTGAGTATGGCCCAGCCCATGTTGAGGGACACCTGAACCATCAGCGGCGGTAATGTATTGGGATAGATATGCATGGCAAGGAGGCGTAGCGACGAGTTACCGGCAAGGCGAGCCGCCAGAACAAAATCGGCAGAGCGCCGCACATTCACTTCAGTACGAGAGACACGCGCATAAAAGGGCAAGTTTATGATGGCTGTAGCATAAACAATATTTTCCACTGTATTCCCGAGGGCAGCAACAATACCCATAGCAAGAACGAAAAGCGGAAATGCCATGATGGTATCCGTGATCCGGCCCACAATCCGATCCGCCCAACCACCAAAAAACCCGGCAAGAGACCCAAGAACACTACCAAGAACGAAAGAAATGACCACTGCGGAGATCGCAATTGCAAGATCAAGGCGTGTCGCAACGATGATCCGGCTAAACACATCTCTGCCAAGCTGATCAGTTCCGAACCAATGATCCCACGAGGGCGGCTCAAGCGTACGCGTGGCGCTGCTCGCCAGTGGATCATACGGGACAATATAAGGGCCGAACAAGGCCGCTAGGATCAACAGCAGAAACATAGTCCCGGCAATCAGAGTAACCGAATTTTCTGTCAGAATATATTTAAGATGCTTCAGAAATTCGGTCATTGATCACCCTCACCCATCAAGACCTACCCTTGGATCCACCAGTGTATAGACGATATCAATCGTGAGATTGAGCAAAACATAAAGGATCGCCATCGCCAGCACGAAACCCTGCACTGCGGCATAATCCGAGACGATCAGCGCCTCAATTGCAAAAGACCCTATACCAGGCCAGGCAAAAACCTTCTCTACGAGGACATTTGATCCCAGCATGAATGAGAAAACCATACCCAACGTCGTCAGAATTGGCAGAAAGGCGTTTCTGAATGCGTATGTATATAAAACAGTCGAACGTTTCAGGCCCGACGCCCGCGCAGTGCGGATAAAATCACTGGAAAGCACCTGTAGCATTGCAGCCCGGGTCATCCGGGCAAGCGGGGCCAGGGTAAAAATGCCAAGAGTAATTGCCGGAAGCGCCAGTTGAGCAAAGGCAGCACCAAATGTTTCCAGATCCCCGTCAAGAAGAGCATCAATAGTATAGAAATTAGTGACCGGCGGCGGCGATAAATAGATAATCTCCAAACGCCCGAGCGGCGGCGGTGCGACCCCCCATATATAATAAAAAAGATAAACCATAATCAGCCCGGTAAAAAACACTGGCAGGGAAACACCAGCGGTCACCACGATCCGGCAAAGCTGATCGATCCAACTATTCGGTCGGGTTGCAGCAGCGATGCCAAGTGGCAATGCCACTGCCAGAGAAAAGATCAGCGCCAAGAAGGTAAGCTCCAGAGACGCCGGCAACCGTCTGATCAACTCTTCCACCACCGGCTGTCCGGTACTGACCGACACGCCAAGATTTCCCGTTACCAAATCCGAGGCGTAAATCCAGAACTGCTCAAGCCAGCTTTTATCAAGGCCCAGAGAAACCCGTATCTCCTGAATAGACTTTTCGTCAGCGGCGGGCCCGGCGAAATACACTGCGGGATCCCCGGGCAATGCCCGGGTCAGGACAAAAGTGACAATGATAATACCGATGATTGACGGGATGGCCTGAAGCAGCCGCCCCACAATCATCTTGAACTTTTCATTTCCAAACATGTCCCGGTTCTAATCCCTGATCCACACATCTTATGCCAAAATCTAGCTTGTCACCTTCGTGAAAAGGCGACAGTCCAGCTGCCGATGAGCGTAATATTTGTACCCGGTGACATCCTTCTGCATGGCAACGTCAAGATACGGTTGATAGACCGGAATAAGGGGAACATCCTCAAAGAAGATGCTTATCAGCTTCTTGATATTGGGCTCATACTCCGGATTATCGACTTCCATATTCAAAGTGATATCCGTAATTTCGTTAACTTCAGGATTATCGTAATTCATGGAATTGAATAACCGACCCTTCACATAAACCCAGAAAGAATAGTAATCCGGATAGTTAAGCCACCCGCCGAAGTTTTTGATATGCAAGGGTAACTTCTTTTCAACCAGAGCTGCTGTACGCCAATTGGCACCAGGGATCTTGTCAATAGTGGCCTTGATACCGACCTTCGCCAGGCTTTCCTGCAAAAGGAGGGACATTGGTTCCGACCATTGCGCAAGGCCGAGATTGAAGGACAGCGGAACTTCGAAGCCGTCAGCGTAACCCGCCTCTTTCAACAATGCCTTTGCTTTGTCATAGTCTGTATCGTAGGGAAAGGGCTGCGGCCATTCGATGGTTTCCGGACTGAAGGACTTTCCACCCCACATCGGTATGCCGCGCTCAAACGCCGCCTGCTTGAAAATCTGGTCATAAGGAACAGAATAAGCCACAGCCTGGCGGACCATTTTGTTGGCGAAGGGCTCGAAATTCAAATTAAGCCCGATGGCGGTCATGGAATTTTCGATAGGCACGCCAGAGATGGTGTATTTGTCCGACGCTTTCAGTTCCGCGAAATCCTTGGGCGGCAAATCAAGCGAAACATCTGCATCTCCGCGCTCAAGGAGAGCACGTCGCGTTGACGCAGAGGGCACTTCACGAATGATAACCCGTTCGACCCCCGGCAGCTTGCCATTCTTCCAGTCGTCAAAACGTTTATATACTGTCTGTTGCCCTGAATCCCAACGTTCCAACATAAAGGCACCACTGCCAGCCGGTGTACGATGCAGAAATTCAGTCGCCCAGGGATCATCCTCCGTTGCGTGCTTTTTCGCCAGAATGGAGTTAAAAATAATCGGGACCGGCACACCGAGATCCGGCAATGTCAGCTTGCTGGGCCGCAACAGCTTGATGACAAAGGTTTCATCATCCACAGCCTCAAACTGTTCCGGCTTTTCCAGGGAGCCGGCCTTCATCTGAACGGTTGGGAAACCACCCAGACTGACGGCCCTGTCAAAGGACCATTTGACGTCATGCGCTGTGATCGGCGCTCCGTCCCAGAAGGTCGCATCTTTACGCATCTTGAAGGTGATCGATTTGCCGTCCGGGGCAATGTCCCAAGATTCGGCCGCCTCCGGCTCCAGCGATGTGTAGTCATACATCAGACTGCCGTTATCCAATGTCTTCGTTGAATAGCCCACGAGTCGATCATAGAGATTGACGGCAATCTGGTAACTCGGGCGGTTCGTTCCCTTGCGCTGAATGTCCATACTGTTGGGACCATTGCCTGTCACCACAACCAGCGTCCCGTCCCGACTTGCCGCTGAGGCGGGCAGAAATTTAAGGAAAGGAAGTGTTGAAGCGCCAGCGGCAACACCCATGTTCTTTAGAAAATCCCGTCTGCGCATGATTTGTCTCCTCGGCTTGACTGCGAAATGCTTAAATATTCGCCTCCAATAGAGCAGATTAAAGTGATGCAGAATGCTGCTAATTTTACTTAGGTGCAGTGCAATATTTGCAGCGCACAAGAAGAAGATGGCAGATGTTCAGGGATATCGCACCTGAAGAACTTTCGTGATCTGATCGGCAAATCGGGCAACGGCGACCGGTAATGTTCGCCCCCTGAGTTGCCCAAAATAAATCAGGCCCGCAGGTACATCCCGTGAATCGATGGGGCGCGCGACCGAACCTTTGGGAATATCTTCGGTCGGCAATCCTATGGGTATCTGGAACGAAATGACGCCCTCAACCAGCGCATGGTTCCGGAGAAATTCGAAACTGTCCGACTCGATAACAGGATCCAAGGTCAGAGTTGACTCAACCAGAGCCGTTTCCATCAGATAACGAACTCCATAGGATTTCGTCGGCAGAGCGATCGGATACTCAAGGCAATCCCGGAGCCTCAGGGTCTCCTGCCCCGCCAACGGATGGCTTTCTGAGAGGACGGCATACATCTGCTGCCTTTCTGTAAGCAGCG
>CALEMG010000170.1 GCA_937910835.1 uncultured Alphaproteobacteria bacterium
GATGGCAGCGCGGCTGCATGGGGAGTTTGCGCTTACAAGCTTATACAGCAGCCCTCTTAACCGCACCCGGGAGACGGCATTGCCGCTGGCGGACTTGTGGCAGGAGGGAGCGATTATCACCCCTGAGCTGTCGGAAGTACCTTCGGCGGGGTTGGATCTTGGAAATAGGCGCGCTTGGCTGGCTAACGTGCTGGAGGGAAAGTGGTCGCAACAGTCTGAGCATTTGCAGGGATGGCGATCGACGATTCTCGATTTTACCCGCACGCAGACAAATGATGCGGTATTTGTGACTCATTTTGTTGTTATCAATGCGATCATCGGCGCCATTGAAGAAAGTGACGACGGAAGCGGCTTTCGTCCCAACCATTGCTCGAGCACCAAATTTCAGCTGTCCGGCGACGGGATGAGTATCGTTGAAATAGGTCAAGAAGCTGATACAGTTGTGAAGTAATCGCCTTTTGGATGGAGGCAGCCTGATCCTGATTTTACAGATATGGAAATGTTGGCCGTTATGACGCATATGAAATCGCTAAAGCCTCGGATAGAGGATGGCCGGTCCATAGATGATTATCATGTTGAAGAACATATCGGGCATTTGCTGCGTCGGGCGCATCAGCGTGCCAGCGCCATTTTCCAGTCTTATATGGGGCATGTGCAAATCACCCCGACCCAGTTTGCCACGCTTACCAAGCTGCGGGATGAGGGGGAGCTGTCGCAAAATCATTTGGGTCGCCTGACCGCGATGGATCCGGCGACCATTCAGGGCGTGACCCGGCGTTTGATTGACCGCGGTCTTGTTCAGATACGACCGGATGAAACCGACCGTCGCCGGATGCTCCTGCGCCTGACGGAGGCCGGGTTGAAGCTGACCGAGGATATCATTCCCTTTGGTTTCGATATTACCGATGACACGCTTGAACCACTCTCTGCGGAAGAACAGGAAGTGTTTTTGAAGCTTCTTAAAAAGATCAGTTGATCCTGTTGTTTGTTCAAGATGCTTTGCCATGTTGCCCGCGTCCATCCAACACAGCTATAACTTAATCAGGCTGCAATGAGGGGTGGGCATATGAATTGGGTTGTTGAGCGGATATTGATTGGCCGGCCGGGCCGGCAGACAATTGCAAAATATGCAAAAAGCGGCGATCGCTATCTCGGTGTTATCCTGCTTATCTCGGCAGCGTTGCTCGGGCTTGCGATCACGCAGCCGGTGATGACAAGCCATGGGTTTGCCGGGTTAAGCGGCAGTTTTTCCTTGCTGAGCGGAATGGCAGCGCTGCTTAAAAGCGGGCAGGGAGGGATCGCGTTGCTGATAGCTATCCTTGCTATTTTGTTGCCTGTCGTGCTCATCTCGACGGCGTTCGAGCTCTGGTACAAATATGAGCTGACGGACGCCAAATTCATCCGAAAGGCGGGATTGCTCCGTCAGCTTGGCTGGCTCTGGTTTTTAAGCCTCTTCGTTGTTGGTGCGATGATCTATATTGCGTCTCGCGCCGATACCGGCCTTGTCTTACATGCTGCGGTTTATTATCTCATCCTGTCGCTGGCGATGCAGAAGCTGGTCGCCTCCCGTCTTCAACCGCTGATTAACGCCGTTAAGTTTGTCGAGGAAGAGGAAGGCTAAAAGAAAATTAAGATTTTTCTTTGATACTCCACAAAGCTGCCTTATTCGCGGCCAGAAAGTTCTATAGATCAGTCATTTTTGCTTAGGAATTTCCGTTGTTGCGTTTCGTATTTACCAAGACTGCCCGCTATCCCGGGCTTGAGGTTGAGCATAATCAGTTCCGGCGAAGCTTAAGGACCCTCTTCGTTAACTTAAAATATCGTGGTCTCAATCGGACAATTCTGGGCCTCTTGGCGATTGCCTGTGCGAAAGCCCGTCTTCCCATTTTGCAGGATTATCGCTTTTATAAGCAGAACTTGCGCGAAAGTGGCCTCGACACCGAAGGAATTGTCGAGCTGGATGACCTGGATATACCCGAAGAAATGCGATCTTCTGCCAGTCGGTATGAGGCGGCATCGGACTATGAATTTCGCGATGTACTGGAAAAGCTTCATATCGATTGTTCCGCCTATAATTTCGTCGATTACGGCTCCGGCAAGGGTGCTATTTTGGCAGCGGCTGCGCGCTACCCTTTTCAGTCCGTGACGGGAGTTGAGCTGAGTGGAGAAATGCACCAGACCGCGCTTCGGAATATTGAGGAGATGAAACAGCAGGATAAGGTTCGCGCAGGTTCTCTCATCTCGATCCATGGCGATGCGGCCAGCTATACTTTGCCCCCGGTACCCCACGTTATTTATGTCTTTAACGCCTTCGGTCCAGAAGTACTGCAGGGCGTACTTGATCGCATTTCGGCTGATCTCGTGGATGTGCGGGAGCCGATATATTTTCTATATAACAATCCAATGCATCATAAGCTGCTGGAGGAGAGCGCGGAATTCGACAAGCTCTCCAATGCTTTCGGTGGTAAATGGATGGTGTTTGCCCGACCGGGGAAACGCTGAAACTTTCGACAGTCCGGCGAGGCGTAACTACCGGCTCAATTCTTTCATCGCGTTTTCAAGGCCGCCAATGGTCAGCGGATACATGCGGTCCGTCATCAGCTGTTTCATCATCTGAACGGAGGGGGTGTAGTCCCAGTATTTTTCCGGCACCGGATTGAGCCAAACCGCCTTATGATAGATATTCAGCATCCGCTCCATCCAGGCTTGGCCAGCCTCCTCGTTCCAATGCTCGACGCTGCCGCCGGCATAGGCGATTTCATAAGGGCTCATGGTGGCATCGCCGACAATGATCAGCTTGTAGTCGGCGGGGTAAGTATGCAGTACGTCCCATGTTGGCATGAAGGAGGTATGGCGGCGGCTGTTTTCCTTCCACAGCTTTTCGTAAACGCAGTTATGAAAGTAATAGAACTCAAGATGCTTGAATTCAGTGCGGGCTGCTGAGAACAGCTCCTCGCAGGCCTTGATATGATCATCCATCGATCCGCCGATATCAAACAGGATCAAGACCTTGACCGTGTTGTGCCGTTCGGGCCGCATCTTGAGGTCGAGAAAGCCCGCATTTCGCGCGGTTGAGCGGATCGTATCGTCGAGATCAAGCTCCTCCGCTGCGCCTTCACGGGCGAACTGGCGTAGCCGCTTCATCGCCACCTTGATGTTCCGGGTGCCAAGCTCCACGCTATCATCGAGGTTCTTGTACTCGCGCTTGTCCCAGACCTTCACGGCCTTGCGATTGCGGCTTTCCTTCTGGCCGATACGAACGCCTTCGGGATTATAGCCATAGGCTCCGAACGGCGATTTTCCGGCGGTACCGATCCATTTGTTGCCGCCCTGATGCCGCTTTTCCTGTTCTTTCAGGCGCTCCTGAAGTGTTTCCATGAGCTTTTCCCAGCCGCCCATGGCTTCGACCTCTGCTTTTTCCTCATCAGTGAGGGAAAGCTCCGCCAGTTTCTTCAGCCATTCTTCGGGAATTTCGACCTCCGCCCCATCGGAAATAAACTCAATACCGTTGAAGCAATGACCGAATACCTGATCGAACTTGTCGAGATTCTTCTCATCCTTTACCAGCGTCGTCCGGGCTAGATAATAAAAATCATTCACCGAATATTCGGCGCAGCCGGCTTTGAGAGCCTCGATCAGGGTGAGGTATTCCCGCAGCGTTACGGGGACCGAGGCCTCTTTCAGGGTGAAGAAGAATTTCGTGAACATGTTCGTCCTGCCCTAACGCTGTTCGCGGCGGGAGAGGAAGGCGAGCCGTTCAAACAGATGCACATCCTGCTCATTCTTGAGAAGTGCGCCATGCAGCGGTGGAATAAGTTTCGAGGGATCCTTCGAGCGGAGCACTTCTTCAGGGAGTTCTTCGCTCATCAGCAGTTTCAGCCAATCGAGCAGTTCGCTGGTTGACGGCTTTTTCTTGAGGCCCGGCGTTTCGCGGACATCGAAAAAGATTTTGAGTGCGTCGCGAACAAGTTCCCGCTTTGCATCGGGATGATGAACATCAACGATCTTTTCCATCGTTTCCGTATCCGGGAAGCTGATGTAGTGGAAGAAGCAGCGGCGCAGGAAGGCGTCCGGCAGTTCCTTTTCATTGTTCGAGGTGATAATCACCAGCGGCCGATGCGCCGCCTTAACCGTTTGCTGGGTTTCGTAAACGAAAAACTCCATCCGGTCGAGTTCCTGCAGCAGGTCGTTTGGAAATTCGATATCCGCCTTGTCGATCTCGTCGATCAGGAGGATCGGGCTTTCGTCAGCGGTAAAGGCTTCCCACATTTTGCCGGGGCGGATGTAGTTGGAGATGTCGTGGACCTTGTCGTCGCCAAGCTGTGAATCGCGGAGACGAGACACGGCGTCATATTCATACAGGCCCTGTTGCGCCTTGGTGGTGGATTTGATGTTCCATTCAATGAATTGCTTGCCGAGGGCTCTCGCCACTTCCTGGGCCAGCACGGTCTTGCCGGTGCCGGGCGCCCCCTTGATCAGCAGAGGACGTTCCAGCGTCATGGCGGCGTTGACAGCGATCATCAGATCTTCTGTCGCCACATAAGTATCAGTACCTTTAAATTTCATGCCGTGTTCTCGATTTCTTTTTTCTTATTTCTATGGATTGCGAAGGCGCTATTGATTGGAAAATAAGCCCCAGAGACATTTTGATCAAGCTATTTGACAAAAAGTCAATTGAGCCGACGCAAAAATACTGAGCTACTTGAGGGCTGGGGGAAAGTCTTCGCCCCGGGTAACCTTGCTCCCGGCCTCACAATGGATGAGGTCTTTCAGCAGGCCGTTCTTCACCGAATAGATGATGCCATGCACCGCAAATTTCTGCCCGTTGTCCCAGGCATCCTGAACAATTGTGGTCGCGCAGACATTCTGGACCTGCTCAATGACATTCAACTCACACAGAAGGTCGGATTTCGCCTCCTGACTTGACGTTTTTTCGATCAGGTCTTGATATATCCGGGCGGTGGTCCGGATATGCCGGAGCCAGTTGTCGATCATACCGTTTTTCTGGGAGGACATCGCCGCCGCGATACCGCCGCAGCCGTAATGGCCGCAGACGATTACATGCCGGACCTTCAAGACCTCGATGGCATATTGAAGGACGGAAAGGCAGTTGAGGTCCGAGGGCACAACGATATTCGCGATATTGCGGTGAACGAATACTTCTCCCGGCGGCAGGTCCATAATCTGGTTGGCGGGGACGCGGCTGTCAGAACAGCCGATCCAGAGATGCTCTGGGGCCTGCTGATGGGCGAGGCGGGAGAAAAAGTCGGGGTCCGATGCCGTGGTGCTCGCCGCCCATGCTTTGTTTTTCTCAAATACTTTCTTGAAATCTTCCATCAACCATTTCCTTACAGCGTGACTTCGGACGAATCATGTTCTTTGACCCGTATAAAGGCGACTATTTAGCATAATTTCAGGTCAGGGAAACTGTTAATTGATATGAAAGGACCCCCGGAATTTTGGCTAAATGATTTGACAAACTAACAGTTTGGGCGGAGCGTTAGGGCAATAAAAATAAAAGCAAGAAAACCTTATGCCTCAGGAATTCAGACCCGCTTCCGTCAAAAGACGCGCCCTTTACATCTTTCTCATATGCGCGGCGCTCTTCGGGCTTGGACAGTTTCACAGGATGTCCGGCGCCGTTCTTATGCTGCCCATCGCCGAGGATATCGGGGTGCCGGTTGCCAGCCTTGGCATTGCGGCGGCGGCCTTGTTTTTCGCCTCCGCCCTCGTGCAGGTGCCGATCGGGATGGCCCTCGACCGGTTCGGCCCGCGTATCGTCATCCCCTGCATCACCTTCCTTGCGGTCATCGGGTCCTTCCTGCTGGCATCCGCGAACGATCTCGATGAGGTCATCACCGCCCGCATATTGATCGGCCTTGGATTTTCGGTCACGATGATGGCCTCCTATGTTCTCTTCGCGAAATGGTTTCCGCCGGCCAAGTTCGCGACCATAGCCTCCTGGTTGATGGCCTTCTCCAGCTTTGGCGCGATCATGGCCTCGGCGCCGCTTGCCTATACGATCGAGCATTATGGCTGGCGGCTTCCGTTTACGGTCGTTGCCGGGATCACGCTGGTGGCGGTCCTGGTCGGGATCTACATCATCCGCGACACGCCGCCGGAGTATACGGAAAACGCCGACAAGCCGGTGACGATCGGGCAGAGTATCCGCGGCTATTGGGCGGTGCTGCGCTACCCGCGATTCTTCAATCTTCTGGCCATGGGATTTGTCGCCTACGGGCCCGCCGCGTCGCTGCTCGGGATGTGGGGCGGACCCTATCTTGAGGACACCTATGGCCTGAACGGGTTTGAGCGGGGGCAGATCCTGCTATTGATGGCGGTCGTCGTCCCGGTTGGCGCCCTCTTCTTCGGGCCGCTGGACCGCATTTTCAAACGCCGGAAAATGATCGTCATCGTTGCCGTCGGCACGGAGCTGATCACCTTCGCGATTCTGGGGCTGGCGAATGACCTTCCGATATGGGCGGTGACCACGCTTTTCGTGTATGTCAGCTTTGTCCAGCAATATTATGTAGTGCTGGCGGCGCACTGCCGGAATTCCTTCCCCGACCATCTGGTCGGTCGCGCCAATTCCACGCTGAACCTGATCAGTATTCTGGGGGTCGGCTTCATGCAGTCGCTTTACGGCTGGGTACTGTCCGCCAGTACGGACCACGGGTATGAGCATTCATTCCTGTTCGTCGCCGGAATTCTTATCCTGGCGCTGATCATTTATGCCGGGTCGAGCGAGAAGCCGGCCTCACAGTCGGCCTAGCGCCCGCATCGGCGGTCCGTGCCACCGCCCGCGGCCCACTGTCATTATTCCAACATAGTTTCCGATTACAAAGTTGAGAAAGGGCAAGCATACGGGGCTGATCACAATTTCGTCAGTGAACCCGCAAAGGCATTGCAAAAATAGCCAAAAAGTCTTAAATTAGAACAGTTATAATGTGCGCCCAGTTCCACCGCGTCGACATTCGGCTTTACTTAGTGGGAGGAAGATCACATGAACAAGCAAGAGACCGCAAATACGCAAAAGCGCAACCGCGCCTTCGTCTCGGCTGCGATGTCTATCCCTCTGCTCTCGCGGGAGAGAGAATTCGAACTTGCTTTTCTCTGGCGGCAAAAAGGCGACGAGAAGGCTTTGCATGAGCTTGTATCCGCCTATATGCGCCTGGTTGTATCAATGGCAACTAAGTTCCGGAACTATGGCCTTCCGATGAGCGACCTGGTGCAGGAAGGGAATATCGGCTTGATGCAGGCCGCCTTCAAGTTCGAGCCGGAGCGGGAAATCCGCTTCTCGACCTACGCCAGTTGGTGGATCAAGTCAGCGATGCAGGATTATGTACTCAGAAACTGGTCGATTGTACGCTCGGGCACCAGCGCATCCCAGAAATCCCTGTTTTTCAATC
This sequence comes from uncultured Alphaproteobacteria bacterium, assembly GCA_937910835.1. Classification (GTDB taxonomy): domain Bacteria; phylum Pseudomonadota; class Alphaproteobacteria; order Sneathiellales; family Sneathiellaceae; genus Sneathiella. Next base: position 7,410 of record CALEMG010000170.1, read on the forward strand.
TGCGTTGGTTGCGGGCGAAAATCCAGAGTATGGACGACAATGCTTTTTCGTCGGATACTTTGATTGCCATCTCGGAAA
>CALEMG010000171.1 GCA_937910835.1 uncultured Alphaproteobacteria bacterium
TTTTCTGAAATGAATGATATTGGTTAGAGATCCGGCGCCAGCGGCACATCGATGGACCCATCCAGGTATTTCACAGGCCCCTCCGTGTTTGGCATCATGTCCCATTCAAAAATATCCGTCGGTAGCCAGAGCGTCGCGCAGGCATTCGGGATATCGACCACCCCGGATATATGTCCCTGCACCGGCGCGGTTCCCAGAATTGCGTAAGCCTGAGCTCCCGTGTAGCCAAATTTCTTCAAATACTCGATCGCGTTCAGGCAGGCTTGACGATAGGCGATATGCACATCGAGATAATGCTGCTTACCCGCCTCATCGACGGAAATGCCTTCAAAAATCAAATAGTCATCATATTTTGGCGTAATCGGCGAGGGCTTGAAGATAGGGTTCTTCACACCGTATTTGCTCATACCGTCTTTGATAAGCGAGACTTTGATATGCAGCCAGCCCGCCATTTCAATGGCACCGCAGAAGGTGATCTCACCGTCACCCTGGCTGAAATGCAAATCCCCCATCGAGAGCCCGGCACCATCGACATAGACCGGGAAATAGATTTTTGATCCGCGCGACAGGTCCTTGATATCACAGTTACCGCCATGTTCGCGCGGTGGCACTGTTCGGGCGGCCTCAGCGGCGGCCTTGTCACGTGCTTCACCGGTCATCTTGCCCATATGTGCGGTCGGCCCGCCATCGGGGAGCGTTGCGAGTTCCGGGATGCGGTCGGGGTCTGTCGCAACCAGCCCACTCTCCCGCTCATTCCACATGTCCAGCATCTTCTGATCCGGCAGGCAGCCAATCAGGCCGGGATGGATCAGCCCTGCATAACGTACGCCTGGCACGTGGCGGGACTTGGTGAACATGCCTTCGAAGTCCCAAATGGATTTTTGCGCTTCGGGAAAATGCTCGGTCAGGAAGCCGCCGCCATTCTGTTTCGAGAAAAAGCCGTTGAACCCCCAGAGACTGTCTTCCATCGTGCCGATGTCGAGGATATCAACCACCAGCAGATCGCCCGGCTCAGCGCCTTCAACGCCGATCGGCCCGGAGAGATAATGAACCTGCGCCAGTTCCACGTCACGAACGTCGGCAGCGTCATCATCATTCTTGATCTGACCGCCCGTCCAGTCATAGGTTTCGACCTTGAAATCATCCCCGGGCTTTACCCAGACGGCCATTGGAATATCGGGATGCCAACGGTTATGGATTTTCTCGTTCGTCAGCGGGCTCTCGCCAAGGTTCACTTCAATAATGGTATCAGTCATATTGCCTCCTCTGGGTCGCATTAATTTGTTAGACGGATAGGAATTTTGAGACTTTTTCTTCGTCGATGCCGTCTCGGGGCGCTTCATGGACAAATTCACCGTTTTCAAGGACAAGAACCCGGTCCGCGACATCCAGCGCAAAACTGAGAACTTGCTCGGAAACGATAATGGAGAGCCCCCTTTCATCGCGGATACGGCGTAATGTCCTCGCCATCTCCCGGATAATGGAAGGCTGGATCCCCTCTGTCG
>CALEMG010000172.1 GCA_937910835.1 uncultured Alphaproteobacteria bacterium
GATGCGTCGATTGAGCGCTGTCGATGTTATTGCCAAAACCTCCGCAGCCCTGCGAATAGAGCCAATTCGGGCCACAGCGTCGATATATCGCAAGGTCGTCAGATGTTTCAATTTCTGCCCCTAAATCCGGGATGTAATTTTTAAGCGCTGCATTTTTTGCATCGAATTGGTGAAATTATAGCAGACGACAGATACGCTCGCATCTGCAAACTGGATTTGTGACAAGATTGAATATACGCCGATCACGCTCCGGCCGCGCCTTGGACAACTTGGCGCAGGGAAACACAAACAGATATCAGCAGGAGATCATCCATGAAGACGAACCACAGCATATCTCGACGAAACCTTCTTAAATCCACCGCGGGACTTGCCAGCGTTGCGGCCCTCAATTCGGCATTACCGCTTAAAAGCGCCTTCGCCGCAGAATTGACTGTCGGCTTTATCTATGTCGGCCCGAAAGACGACTTCGGATACAATCAGGCCCATGCCGAAGGCGCGGCGGCGGTGAAAGCTATGGATGGCGTGACCGTTATCGAGGAAGAAAATGTCGCAGAAACTGTCGATGTCCAGAAATCCATGGAATCGATGATCAACTTCGATGGCGCACAGCTCATCTTCCCGACTTCATTCGGATATTTTGACCCGCATATTCTTACTGTTGCTGAAAAAAATCCGGATGTGCGTTTTCAACACGCTGGTGGTTTGTGGTCCCCTGACAAACATCCGAAAAATGTCGGCTCCTATTTCGGCTATATCGGCATGGGTCAGTATTTGAACGGGATTGCCGCAGGTCACGCCACCAAAACCAAGAAAGTCGGCTTTGTTGCGGCCAAACCGATCCCACAGGTTCTTTTAAACATCAACTCCTTCCTGCTGGGCGCCCGCGCCGTCGATCCCGACATTACCCTTCAGGTGATTTTCACTGGCGAATGGTCATTGGCAGTGAAAGAGGCAGAAGCCACCAACGCGCTCACTGATCAGGGGATAGACGTCATCACCTGCCATGTCGACGGGCCAAAGGTTGTCATGGAAACCGCCGCAGAGCGCGGGGCTTATGTCTGCGGTTATCATGCGGACCAAAGCCCGCTCGCGCCCGATATGTATCTCACCGGCGCAGAATGGAACTGGGCGAATGTATATACCGACATGGTCAAGACAACCATCAGCGGAGGAACGATTAATAATTTTGTCCGCGGCGGCCTCAGCGAAAACTTCATTAAAATGAGTGCCCTGGGCCCGGCAGTATCCGATACCGCCCGCAACCAGTTTGAGGGAACCAAGGCAGAGATCCTCAAAGGTGGGTTTGCGGCAATCAAAGGGCCGCTGAAAGACAATAAAGGCAATGTTATCGCGACCTCGGGTCAATCCTTCGTAGAAACAGATGTTGAACTTGAAAGCATGAGCTATCTCGTCGAAGGCGTCATCGGATCAACGAGCTAATCGTCAAAACATGGCAGAGCATTCAATAGCATTAGGATTGAATTCGGGCGATGCGAGTATTTTCCATCGTATCGCCCGGCGAGGAGAGGCATTTGCCCTCCCCGTTGCGGCCCTCGTAGCCGGCCTTCTTGCTTTTAGTCTGTTCTTGCTCGTTCTTGGGAAGTCCCCCGTTGACTTCTATTTACTCATTTACAAAGCTGGTTTCGGCACCAGTTTTTCATGGCAAAACACCTTATCCAGAACAGCGCCACTGCTGCTCGCGGCCTTGTGCGTTACCCTCCCCGCGAGGTTAGGGCGCGTCGTTATTGGCGGCGAAGGCGCGATTGTTCTGGGTGGTGTAGCGACAGGCGCAGTGGCCAGCCTTGTTGGCGGATTACCCGCCATTCTAGCTATCCCTGTCATGGTGATCTCTGGAGCAGTTGCCGGAGCGATATGGATTGGTGCGGTCGGCGCCCTTCGACACTATCGGGGCGTTAATGAAACCATCGCCAGTTTGCTTATGGCATATATCGCGATCGCATTAATGAATCATCTGGTTGAAGGCCCTCTTCGTGACCCGCAAAGCCTCAACAAACCCTCAACTCTTCCTCTTGCGGATCATATCAGGATCGGGAGTTTGCCCGGCATGGATGTCCATTGGGGTTTGATTGCCGGCATCCTCGCCTGCATTGTGTCATGGATCCTGATCGATAAGACCAGTTGGGGCTTCGCCGCACGCATGGCCGGGGGAAATATACGCGCCGCTCAAATACAAGGACTACCGGTCGGTAGGCTGATCATCGGTTTTACAGCACTTGGCGGCGCCTTTGCCGGACTTGCGGGCGTATTTGAAGTGGCGGCGGTTCACGGCACCGCGAATGGTTCCATTGCCGCAGGCTTTGGTTATACCGGTATCCTGATTGCCTTTCTTGCACGGCAAAATCCTTTGGCCATTATT
>CALEMG010000173.1 GCA_937910835.1 uncultured Alphaproteobacteria bacterium
AGATATTTGCGGGAAAGCTTATAGTAGGGATCGGTGGGCAGCCCGGCATAAGACACCCAGGAAACCTTATCGTGGTGCTGTAGATACTCCGCAACGGCATGGGCGTTGGCGCTGTGCCGTTCCATGCGAAGCGCCAAGGTCTCAATACCCGTCAGGATCAGGAAGGCGTTGAACGGCGACAGGGCAGGGCCGAGATCGCGCAGGCCCCGCGCCCGGCAGGCAATGCCGAAGCCAAGTTCGCCGAAGGTCTCATGGAACTTAAGTCCGTGATAGGAGGGATTGGGCTGGCTCATGGTCGGGAACTTATCCGAGGCGCTCCAGTCGAACTTGCCGGAATCGATGATCAGCCCGCCGATGGAATTGCCATGGCCACCAAGGAACTTGGTCGCCGAATGGACAACAATGTCGGCACCCCATTCGATCGGACGGCAGAGATAAGGCGTTGCCAGCGTGTTATCAACGATCAGCGGGATGCCCGCCTCGTGGGCGATCTTGGCAATAGCCTCGATATCCGTCATGACACCACCGGGATTGGCGAGGCTCTCGATGAAGATCGCCTTACATTTCGGCGTTAGCGCCTTTTTGAAATCCTCCGGGTTTGCCGGGTCGACAAAGATGGCGTTCCAGTCGAATTTCTTGAAGGACTGGCTGAACTGGGTGATCGAGCCGCCGTAGAGCCGGGTGGAGGCAAGGAACTCGTCGCCGGGTTGCATCAAGGTGTGAAAGACAATCAGCTGCGCCGCATGGCCAGACGCCACGGCAAGGCCCGTTGCGCCGCCTTCCAGGGTCGCGACGCGCTCTTCCAAAACGGCATTGGTTGGGTTTGTCAGGCGGCTGTATATATTTCCAAAGGCCTGAAGATTAAAAAGCTCCGCCGCATGATCGACATCGTCGAAGACATAGGATGCCGTCTGGTAGATGGGGGTGACGCGGGCGCCTGTGGTCGGGTCCGGCGCGGCGCCGGCATGGACGGACAGTGTTTCAAATCTGGGTGTGTTCATTTTATTTTTTCCCTACAAGTTTTGATCGTTTAGAAGAAATGACACCGGACCGACCGCCCATAAAGGCAATCTCGCCCGAAAGTCGGCCGAATTCGATTTTGGGGCAACGGTTCATCACCACTTTAAGCCCTGCGGCCTCCGCCACAGCCGCCGCGTCGTCATTGCGGACGCCAAGCTGCATCCAGATAACCTTCGCGCCGATTTCGATGGCTTCGTCGACGATGGGCGGGATCGCCTCGCTCGCGCGAAAACAATCGACCATATCGACTGGCACGGGGATATCGGAGAGGGAGGCATAAGCCGTCTCGCTCAGCAGTTCCTGCCCCGCAATGCCCGGATTGACCGGGATCATCCGGTATCCTTTGCGCTTCATATATTTCATGACGTAGTAGCTTGGGCGCGATGGGTTACTGCTCGCGCCAACCACGGCGACGGTCTTCACCTCATTGAGGATCTCGCCGATATAATCATCGGCGTAGGAGTCGTGATTCATAAGCGTTATTCCCCCCGCCAGACGGGATCGCGTTTCTCAAAGAAGGCGGTGAGTCCCTCCTGCGCGTCGCGGGTTGCCATATTCGCGCACATCACGCCGGAGGTATAGTCATAGGCCTTGTCCAAGGCCATCGGCAGATGTTTATAAAAAGCGGCCTTGCCCATTTTCAGCACCACCGGCGATTTCGAGGCTATATTCTTCGCCATTGCAAGGATATGGCTGTCGAGCTCGGCGGCGGGCAGCGCCGCATTGATCAGGCCGATTTCCATTGCGCGATTTGCGTTGATAAAGTCGCCCGAGAGCAGCATCTCCATCGCATGTTTTGGCGCGACATTACGGCCGAGCGCGACACCCGGCGTCGTGCAGAAAAAGCCGAAGTTGATGCCCGAGGTCGCAAATTTCGATTGTTCCGATGCATAGGCGAGATCACAGGAGGCGACAAGCTGGGTGCCCGCCGCCGTCACCGCACCATCAATGCGGGCGATTACCGGCTGGGGCAGGGTAACTATGCTCTGCATCATGCGGCTGCATTGATCGAACAGCTCGGCAAGTGTGCCGTCTTCGGTCATAGACAGCACTTCTTTCAGGTTATGGCCTGATGAGAAGACCGGCCCCTCGGCGCGGATGATCACCACATGGATGTCGGCATCGGCGGCAATATTATCCAGCGTCCCCTGCAGCTGCGCCATCATCTCGCGCGAGAGGGAGTTGCGCGAGGGCGGATCATTAAGTGTCACGGTCGCAATATGATTTTCGACGGCAAGCTCGACGATCTTGCGGTTGTCTTTGTTGGTGACGTCCCTCGCAGACATTATTATTTCCCTCTTGGTCCCGGTGTCGGACAAATACCATAATCCATTCTCAACGCGGATCAATGCCTCCGCCATATTTTTCTGTGCCATGTAGAGAATGTCTTGCGACCGTATGAGGGAGCTTATATTCTCGCGCGGCACCATATAAGAGGAGAAATCGCCCATGCCCGTGATGACCGCTGAAATGCTGGAAGCCTTCAACCGGGAGCATTTCCCGCAGGTCGATCATCTCGGGCTGAAGGTGGATCATGTGGACGATAGCTCCATTACTGTCACCATGAAGACGGAAGATCGGCATTTGCGACCGGGCGGGACGGTTTCGGGCCCGACGATGATGGAAATGGCGGATGCGGCGATGTATCTTCTGTTGCTGGCCCAGATCGGCCCGGTCGCGCTCGCGGTCACTACCAGCCTCAATATCAACTTCCTGCGCAAGCCTGAGCCGGGGGAGATGATTGCGAAGGGGCGTCTTTTGAAACTCGGAAAAACCCTCGCCACCGGGGAGTTCAGCCTCTTTGCGGGTGATCCTGATGAGCCCGTTGCCCATGTCACGGCGACCTATGCGATCCCGCCGAAAAAGTGATCCATAGGCGGCGGTGCATACATTGGGCTGAATTTTGCGGTATTATAATACCACAATGATAAATTAATGAAAATACTCTACTATTTCGGTTGACTTCGGATTCAAGTGAGAATATACCCGCCCTCAGATCGGGGAGCCAATTGCTCCCTTTATTTTGTTGTGGCACGCGTTAAGCGAAGGCTTGAGTTAAATGAAAACCTATTCTGCAAAACCATCCGAGGTGGAGAAGAAATGGCTGCTGATCGATGCTGAAGGGCTCGTTCTCGGTCGTCTTGCCTCGATTATTGCGACCCGCCTGCGCGGCAAGCATAAACCCATGTATACGCCCCATATCGATTGTGGCGACAATGTCATTGTCATCAATGCGGAAAAAGTCGGACTGCCCGGCAAGAAGCTGACCGATAAGGTGTTCTATTGGCACACCGGTCATCCGGGCGGCATCAAGAGCCGGACGGCGGAAAAAACGCTCTCCAGCGCGCATCCGGAACGCCTGATCCTGAAGGCAGTTGAGCGGATGATCCCGCGCGGCGCCCTCGGACGGCAGCAGTTCAGCAACCTGCGCGTTTATGCCGGTTCCGAACATCCGCATGCGGCGCAGAACCCCGAAGTGGTCGATGTTGCGTCGATGAATAGCAAGAACGTAAGGAGTGCCTGAGTATGGCCGATGAAGCAAACTCCCTTGAGGATTTGAAAGACCTGACCGAAGGCGCCGCCAAGGATGCCCCGGCTGCCGATGATTCCGGCGCCGAAGTTATTGAGGCCGCCGAGGTTATCGAAGTTGTCCACGCCGATCCGGTGATTGACAGCCTGGGTCGCTCCTACGCGACCGGCAAGCGGAAAAATGCCATCGCTCGCGTCTGGATTAAGCCCGGCTCTGGCAAGTTCACCGTCAATGGCCGTGATCAGGAAGTCTATTTTGCGCGCCCCGTGCTCCGCATGATCCTGCTGCAACCGTTCGAAGTGACCGATCGCGTTGATCAGTTCGACGTGATCTGCACGGTGAAGGGCGGGGGTCTCTCCGGTCAGGCCGGTGCGGTTCGCCACGGTATCTCGAAAGCGTTGACCTTTTATGAGCCAGGCTTGCGCCCGGCACTGAAGGCCGAAGGCTTCCTCACTCGCGACAGCCGCGTTGTGGAACGGAAAAAATACGGCCGCGCGAAAGCCCGCCGGAGCTTCCAGTTCTCCAAGCGTTAATCGCGAGAGCATACGACAAAGAAAAGGGCTCGCTTCGGCGGGCCCTTTTTTTGTGGTTTCAATTGTTAAAGAGAGATGGCCCTATCAATAGAACTTGAATTCTGCCAGCTTTCCGCGTTCGGTCCATGTCAAATCGCCCACGTCAGAAAATGCAAAGTCCAGAACCACGCCATTGTTTACGATGCAGGTGAACCGCATTTTTTCTTCACCGACAACGAAAAAACTTCGAGGGCGCTCCAGACTCGATTTCGCGGGATCGTATATTTTCCATTTGACGACACCTGTGATGGTATAGTCATCATCAATGGTCATATCCCGCTCTTGAAATCCGAAATGGAGAAATATGGATTTTGAATGCGCCCAAGGGCGCCCTTTCCAGTCATAATTATAAAGCCCCTCCTTACATACTTTGGCAGCCTTAAAATATTCCCCCCTAAACAACCGAACGTCGGTGACCTCTCCATGTTCAATTTCGCATATCGCTGAGACCTTAGGGGCTCTCGGAAGACGGCATTCCCCTCTCACAGTTGCTTTTAAATTTGGCCATGATTCATAAATTACCGGCTCAATGCCCAAAAAGTCCGCACAACGATGCGATGTCCCATCAATTTCAATTTTTGGAATTCGCGTCGGCGCCCAACACAGCCGATGAATTTCACTGACATCTTTTCGCCATTGCAACAAATTGGAGCCGTCTGAATCGTCACTTTTCCCCGAGATATTTTGCGCTGCGTTTTGCTCACCAACACATGAAGCCACAGTCAGGAACAAGCAACATATCAATAAAGGAAAACGCTTCATTTCATTTGTCTCCATTCACCGCTCAACAACCGCCATGCCGCTGCCATCTGGCGGACGAAGGGTGCTCCTTACCATTTTCGCCCTTGAAGACACTTTCCAGACGTGCCTTCGCAGTCTTTACGGAGTACACTTATAGATAGAACGCGTCATTCGATCTAGGGACTGTTGTGCTGTCAACACCATCCGGCCCGAAATTTATTTGGGATTAGCCAAATCAAATTTACTGCGGCAATTGGCCATTTTTGCCGGTGAAAATGCCGCATTTCAAATCGCCTTTTTCTTCGATACACTCGCCTCACGGAAAGCTGCGATTTCACGCGCCGGAATTCAGCGCGGCGATGATGTTCTTTACGCAGTCCGTGGCCGAAAGCTTGGCGGTGTCTAGTGTGAGCCGGGGAGTGGTCCAGGCGTCATACTGCCGTTCCTGAACGCGTTGCCAGTCGTGAAGGGTGTGGCCATCGAGGTCGCTCCGGCGGGTCTCGATGCGCCGTCGATGCTCGGCAGTGTCGGAGCAGATAACCTCAATATCGAGCAGTCGCGCGCCTGTGGACGTTGCGGCCTCCGCGAGCCATTGCCGGGTGATCGCGATCGGATTGACCGTGTCCGCGATAACATCCTTGCGAAGCGCGAGATTGTCCTTTGCGATGGCCGCGACCGCACGATATCCCGCATCCGCTGCCGGATGAATGGCGAGGGTGCTGTTTTTAAGCGCGTTCTCGATGGAATCGATACGTAAATAAAACGCATCAATCTCCGCCGCGAGGGCGCGGGCAATGGTCGTCTTGCCGACCCCCGGCAGACCGGAAAAGGAAATTAGAGTGGGCATATCATGGCTTTAGCACAAAACCGAGAGTCGGCAAACCAAAGAGGACCGAAGGGGGCAGCGGCGCAGATTTTCAGGGCGGGCTCAAAATGACGCATTTAAAATCGTGACACTCTCCGATACACTAAAGAGATGGAAAGTCGTGACTTTATTAAATCCCTAACCCGCGGGCAGCGGGAGATGTTGACCCGGCGCTCGGACGTGAAGGGCCTCCTGCATCTGGCTGGGCATGTGGGGCTGATCCTGCTGATCGGTGCGCTGATCGCGATGCAGGGGCCGGGCTGGCCGCTGTTGATGCTGCCGCAGGGCATTCTGATTGTCTTTCTCTTTCCTGCGCTGCATGAAACCTCCCACCGCACGGCGTTCAAAAGCCTCTGGCTCAACAAGGCGGTGGGTCGGATATGCGGCCTTGTGACTGTCCTGCCGCCGGAATGGTTCCGCTATTTTCATATCGAGCATCACCGCTTCACACAGGACCCGACGCGGGATCCGGAGCTGCATGCGCCGAAGATTACGACGCTTTCGCAATATCTCTGGCATGTGTCCGGCATCCCGATCTGGATTTCGCATGTGAAGACCATCCTTAAGAACGCGGCGGGGCGCATCGATGACGCTTTCGTGCCGGCGCATGGCCGAGCGGCGATCCGGCGGGAGGCACAGGCGATGCTCCTCATATACGCCGCGCTTGTCGTCGGATCAGTCGCGGCGGGCTCCGCGCTTCTTTTCTATGTCTGGATAATTCCTGCGGTTCTCGGCCAGCCGTTCCTGCGGCTCTTTCTGCTGGCTGAACATGGCGGCTGCCCGGAGGTCGACAATATTTTTGAGAATACCCGCACGACGCTCACCAATCCCGTCGTGCGCAAGCTTGCCTGGAACATGCCCTTCCATGCAGAGCATCATGCTCTTCCGGCGGTGCCGTTTCATGCCCTCGAGAATTTCCATATGCTGACTCGACCGTACCTTAACGTGACGGAGTCGGGCTATATTGCGTTCCATCGCAAATATATCAGTCGCCTCGCGCGCTGAGCTTACGCCGCGTCTTTTAGGGATCTCGTCTCGCCGATTTTAAGGATCAGGGCGTTTTCCGCGCCATAGTTCTGGTCGATGGCGGCCTGGCGGAAGCGGGCTGGGGCCTCGAACGGGTCTTCAGGGGTGAGCATAATCGTGCCCCAATGCATGCCGAGCGCGCGTTTCGCGCCAATGTCGCGGGCGATCCTGATTGCCTCCTCCGGTGTGGCATGCACCGCCTTCATAATCTCGCGCGGCTCATAGGCACCGATGCCGACGAGGGCGAGATCAAAGGGCGCATGATGCTTGCCGATTTCCTTGAAGATGTCGCCATGGGCGGTATCGCCCGAAAACCACACATTTTCCTCTGCCGTTTTGATGCCGAAGCTGGCCCAGAGCGTCTTCTTCTGGTCATGCACACCGCGCCCTGAAGAATGCACCGCAGGCAGCGTCGTGATGGTGAGGCCGTCTTCCGACCAACTCTCCCACCAGTCCTGCTCGACCACCTTTTTAAAGCCGCGCCGGGTGAAGAAACGCTTGAGGCCAAGCGGCACGACCACTTGCGTATGGTCCTTATGTGGGTAGGCGGCGAGCATACCGGCGTCGAGATGGTCATAATGATTATGGCTCACCAGCATCACGTCGGCCTTGGGCAGCTCATGCGCGGCAAGCGCAGGCGGAATATACCGCTTCGGACCGAGGGGGGCGGGACCCGCCCGCTCCGACAGGTATGGATCGGTCAAGATGACCTTGCCGCCGGTGCGCACAATAAAGGCCGCATGGCCGAGCCAGGTCACGCTCGGGTTACCACCCGCGATAATCCCGGCGTCGACAGCGGTACGGCCCAACACATGGCCATCCGGCACCTCGGGCACGACTTTCGATCTCAGCTGTCGGGTGATAAAGCGGAGCATACCGCGCTTGCTGATGCGGCGGTTGGGGCTGCCTTCGGGATTGCGAAACCCGCCGTTCGGGTCGTGATGATAGGGTTTTGCCGTCATTTACATGTCTCACAAGGGACCGGAGCACCCTTGTTAGATTGCGCTTTTCGCCAGAAATTCAATAGGCGAACTCCCGTTTAAGCCGGATATAGCCGCTCACCGCCACGAGCGCCATCAGGATTCCGCTCAGCCAGTAAAGCCCATCAAATCGGCCGCTCGCCGCAAGCATAGTGCCGCAAATGGCCATGCTGACGGTGCCGCCCATAAGCTGCGCCGTCATTGTGAGGCCGCCGCTTTGCCCGAGCTTTTCCGTCGGCACAGAATTGACGATAGCGCGGCGGGTCGAGACAAAATGAAAGGGCAGCGCCAGCCCCCAGGCGAGCAGCGCGGGAAGGAGGAGCCAGTAGCTGTCGAAATTCACGAAGATTGCCAACCAGATCATCCCGCCAGCATTCAAGGTGAGGCCGATCAGTGACATTTTCCGCTCATCGAATTTGTCCGATAAATTCCCGACGACCAAAGCCGCGAAGAGGGAGGGAAGCATTGCAGGGATTAGCGCGGCCCCGGCGAGGAAGGGCGAGAAACCGAGGGATTTCTGTAAAAAGAGCGCGCCAAAGACGATCAGCGTGATCTTGCCGAATTCTCCCATGAAGACGATACTATTCATCACCGAGATCGTCCGCATGGAGAAAAGCCGAAGATCGAAGAGGGGGCTCTGGATTTTAAGCTCCAACGCGACGAAGGCGATAAGCGAGATAGGCCCGATGATGATCCCGGAGATGATATAGGGATTGCTCCAGCCGTAATCCGGCACCTCCATGATCGCGACGACAAGGGCGGCGAGGCCGATGATCAGCAGGGCGAGGCCCGCAAGGTCGAGGCGCGCGCGGGGTGGTCCGGCGTCCCTTTCCGGCTCCCGCCAGGCGGCGAGGACAACGAGGGTAATGGCGATCACCACCGGGATGTTGATCCAGAAAATCCATCGCCAGCTTAAAACATCGGTGAGAAATCCGCCGACCAGCGGTCCCATGGAGATGAAGCACCCGCCGATGGCGGTCTGGATGCCGAAGGCGCGGCCGCGTTCCTCGGGCTTGAAGACCGCCGTGATCATGGCGACGGTGAAGGGGAAGATGACGGCAGCACCCAACCCTTGGGCGGCACGGGCGGCAATCAGGGCGGTGCCGCTCTCCGCGAGACCGCAAGCGATGGAAGAGAGGCCGAAGAGACCGAGCGCGCAAAGGAACAATTTCTGGTAGCCGAACAGATCGCCCATCTTGCCTGCGGCCGCCGCCAACGCGGTGAAGACAAGGAAGTAGGCATTGACGATCCAGTGGGAATTGACCTGGCTCATGGAAAGCTCGCGCCGGATCGTCGGCAGGGCGACGCCGACCACGGTCTCATCAAGGACGATCAGCGCCAGCGTGCCGCCCATGGCCGCCAGTACCCACCATTTCCGATTACTCTCATTGATCGAGATCAATCTGTCCTCTGTCGTATCGGTTATAACTGGCGCATAAGGCCACCGCAATAGACGGACAGGATGACAAGAAAGCGCTTTCATGTCACTCTTGAAAAAAACCGAGGGAGAAGAATTAATGACAAAACTCGACGAATATTACGACTGGGATGCCATTCTGGACGGGTTGAATAAATATCTTCGGATCCGTGCGACGCCGATCGGTATGAAGCTGTTCGAAACGAAAGAGGAAATGGAGGCGGTGGAAAAAATTCGCCGACCTGGTTCCATCCATACGGCGGACCAGATTGTCGGGCAGGCCGCCCGCCTTGGCTGGACAGTGGGAGCGACAGCGGATGATTTCGTCGGCGCGCAATGCGGCGCGGTGATGGTGCTGCACCCGCAGGATGAGGAGTGGCACAAGGGCGAACGCTACGCCGGTGTATGGTATGAAACGCCCGAGGATGCGCGTAATCATCAGTCAGCCATGACTGTCGTGCCGTCGGGGCAGTTCGCGGCGATGGCGGTCTCACCGCTTGCGTCGAAACGGCTCCACCCGCCGGATATCTGCCTGATCTATGCGACCCCGGCGCAGATGATCATCTTCATCAATGGCCTGCAATGGGCGGGCTATAAAAAGCTCGATTTCTCGGTTGTCGGAGAATCCTCCTGCGCCGATAGCTGGGGCCGGGCGCTTTCCACGTGGGAGCCAAGCCTGGCGTTGCCCTGCTTTGCCGAGCGGCGTTATGGCGGTGTGCTGGAGGATGAACTCCTGATGGCTATTCCGCCCGCTTATCTGCCTAAAGTGATCGAAGGGTTGGCGGCGCTCTCAAAGAACGGTTTGCGCTATCCGATCGCTCAATATGGAATTCAGAATGATGTCCGCGCGGGCATGGGCGTGAGTTACAGCAGTTCGTCAAAATAAATGCAATATAAAAGACGCAGGGATTTGCGGTCTTTTATTCGGATTTTATAAAGCTCGCAGGGCGTGAAGAATGAGTATTGGCATGCACCAAATAAATGAGTATATTTCCCGCCGCTTATAATAGAGAGTATGTACAGTGAGTAGGTCTTTCTGCCGGGGCCGGTCGTATAATAATAATCGGGGAATACAGGGATTTGTGAAAGTATGGTCTATGAAAAGTTCGATGATGTTGACTGGGTGACGCCGGACGCGAAGGAATTCGCATATTACTGGCGCAGTCTGGATCGAGACCGTGTCGTTCCCCGCCGGGACAGTTTTGATCCGGTTCGGATTTCGCCGTTGTTGCCCGGCATTGCCATATATGAGGTTAAGTCACGGGACGAGATTATCTACCGGCTGGCCGGGACTGCGCTGGTCGATAAGTTTGGCATGGAAGTGACGGGGAAGAATTTTCTGGATTTCTGGGAAGGGGAGGGACGCGAGAAGGCGGCGAACGCGATGTATGAATGCGTCTCCAGACCTTGCGGCATGTTTTCCAAGCTGATGGGCGTCTCTATGAACGGGCGGGTGGAAACGAGCGTGGCCGTCGGCTTCCCACTGCTTGACAAAAACGAAGTCTGCAATCGTCTGGTATTTTATTCCTCCGGGTTTGATTATGAGAATCTCCGTGTACCCGAAGAAGACCAGATCCAATCCCTAGAGGCCGAACAGACTATCTTCATTCAGCTCGACGATTGAAACGCGTCGAGATTTCTCTGTAATTCCTCAAAGAAACGGGCCGCATGCAGGCCATCCATGATCGCGTGATGCGCCTGCAGGTTGACGGAAACCCGGGCGCGGGCGTCCTCCTCGACAATTTTGCTCCAGGCGATGCGGGGAATGCAATCGTCCTTGTTCGCCAGCGGATGGGTCATGGCCGTGAAATCAAGCCAGGGAAGGCAGCTCAAGTAAATCCACTGATCTTCTCCCTCGGTTTCGTTATCAAGCGTGGTCTGCCTTGAGGCCGCCTCGCCCGCCGCGCGGCAGGTGGCATCGAAGGACGGCCAGTCCTCATGATAGCTTGCTTGGCAGAAGGCGAAGCGGTCGCCCGCGATCGGCACGGTGAAGGAAGGGTGGACGATATCATGCCGCACCACTGTCTCACCGCGAAAGCGGATGCGAAATTCGGGAACCGCGTTCGCGGCGCGGATAATGCAGAATAATATTGCATTAAAGAGGGACAGTTTCTCCCGTCGGACAGTGACCAGCAGGTCGGTAACAGTGATCGGGGCGGTCAGGCTGAAATGCGGAAAATCGACCGCGCGGTGCATCTCGTAATGGGGCCGCCGTTCCAAGTTCGCGACGTAGACCACAGTCTCGCTCATGCTTATTCCTCATCCTCGTCAATCGGACCCGGCAGCATCTTGTGTGTGACGATAGGAACCAGCTTGCCGCGCCCGCCAAGATCGCGCCTATCGTCTATATCGATTTTGATCTGCGTCTGCGCGTCCGTG
>CALEMG010000174.1 GCA_937910835.1 uncultured Alphaproteobacteria bacterium
GGTGGGACGAGAGCAGCTGGGTGCCGCAGGTGCAGAGGAGATAAGGGAACATCTGCCAGGACAGGGAGGTCGGCTCGACGGTGTAATCAATGCTGTGGTGATTGATGACGGCGAGTGTCGGCTCGTTCAGCAGGCTCAGGAACATATTGAGCGAGAGCAACAGCCCGACCGCCACCAGCCCCAGCAATATCCGCCGCCGCCCCGGTCCCGTCTCGATCAGAAAGACGGCGACCGGCGTATAGGCCGGCCAAATCACATTCGCGAAAATCTGAAAGGAGAAGGAGAGGGCCGTGATCCGCGCCGCATTCCCATCGCCGGACAGCAGCTCCAGCCAGAGAAACCCTTCGATCATCTGCTGAAGGGCAAACAGGAAGGGCGTGACGGCCAGCAATATCTCGCGCGGGTGGGAAGCTTGGCGGGCCGCAGCGATTCCGATGACCGCGGTGACGGCGGCGACGGAGAAACTTGCGGTGGCGGAAAAGCACATGATGGCGCTGCCTTGGGCGGTGGCCCGGTTGCTTGCTATCTCCTGCATGGCATGTTTGACGGCGTACCGCCAGCTATTTCTCATATGCGGCGGCGGGCAGAGGCATACCCCGGGCGAAGACAGTCCGGCCTTGCGGGGGGAATTGCGTGATAGTATTAGTTGGTCTTGTACGGTATAATTAAGCTTTTACGGGCGCTACGATTTCCAGAGAGAAACCGTTCCACCTGATTGTAAAGGGCAACCGGTGTGACTTTGTTCTGGCAAGGTCCCGGTTCGGCCCAACCAGTAAAGGAAGAGAGAGTTTCATGACCGAAATCGCACCGGCAAAGAAGAAGAAGTCGCGATGGTTCTATATTGTGGCAATCTTGATCTTCCTGGTTTATGTGGCCTGGATTCTCGGGCCCTATTTCCGCTCCATCATCGTGCGCGATGCCGCGGTGACCTCCTGGCTGAACGTCGCGACCGCGCCGATTGACGGAAAATTGCAGGAAACGCGGCGCTATGTTGCCGGAACGGTCGGCCTTGATGGCGTGATCGCGGTGATCAAGAATGATCTTTTAAGCCGGTCGCAACTGATCGCGGCCCAGGCACATCTGGATCATGCAATGGTCAAAGCATCGGAGGCGCGACGTTTCCTCGACGATATCGAGACTCTGGAGACAGAGCGGCGGGATCAGAAATCAAGCTATGCAGAAGCGTTTCGCAACCTGTTGGAGGCGCGCATTGAAAATCTGGAAAACGAAATCCAGACGAATGAGAACGGCCTGAAGCTTAAGCGTGAGATTGCGGAGCGCTATGACAAACTGCTCGCAAGAAAAAATATTTCCCAAGGTGCTAATGACGAGGCTTGGCTCGGTGTGCTGGAGTCCGAACAACGGATCGCGCATTTGCGGGAAACGCTTGGAAAAATGCGGGTTCAGCGCGCGGCAGCGGATAAAGGGGTATTCATCACTGAGGGCGGGGATGATCCCAACTGGGTACGCGGGTCCCGAATAGAGCTGAAGCTCGCCAAGAAGGCCACGCAGCTTCAACTGCGGGAGGCGGAGGCGGATATTACCTCCGCAAGAATTGCTTTAACCAAGGCGGAGGAAGACTACTCGCGACAAGTATCGGCCGAGGTGGCGGCCCCGCCGGGTAGCGTCGTTTGGAGCCGTCGCGCTGCGCCGGGCGCAACAGTAAGGGCTGGTGATCCGGTCGCCGAATGGCTCGATTGTTCGATCTTGATGATCGATGTCCCACTCGCGGATGCGGAAGTGCCGCTCCTGATACCGGGCATGATAGCCGAAGTGGTGCTGGAAGGGGATTATGAGGCGCGCAGCGGAACTGTCATCATGTCACGCGGGTCCGCCTTCACCCTCGGGGACAATGACCTTGCCGCGCTCGCCAAGGGTCGGGGAGAGGGTGTCGGTCAGGCGCTGATCGAGTTTTCCGCCGAGCGCGGAAATTTCGATGATTGCCCGGTGGGACGCGCGGCCTATGTCGATTTCCCCGATATCGGCCTTCTTGATATCATCCGGGCAAGGCTTCGCATCTGATGACTGAAAAGGCGGAATTTCGAAACCCCACGTCTGAGCAACGGTCTCAGGAACGGACCATCATCTATGCCAGCGTGGCCGACACCCTGATCACGACGGCACAGGTGATTGTCGGGTTGACCTCTGGCTCACTAACGATGCTGGGCGATTCCGTGCGGGCCTTTTTTATGCTGATGGTGGAATATTACTCGCTGTGGATCTTGCGGGGCATCCACCGGAACAAGTTCCATCGCTATGAATTCGGGATTGGCAAGCTCGAACAGTTTATCGTGATGATCGTCGGGGTGATGATCACCCTTGTCGGGCTGTGGTTCCTGAACACCACGGTTACCCGGCTGTTCGCCGCAGATGTCGCGCCGTCTCCGCTGGGGCTCGCTGTGGCGGCGGTCGTCAATGGCATCAACTTCATGATTAATATCTTCGCGCTCTATGCCATGCTCCAGAACCGGGAAAAAGATGCATCGGATATCTATCGGGCGCAGGTAAAGTCCCGCTCAATCAAGGTTGTGAATTCGATGGTGCTCCAGATTACCCTGACCATTGCGGCCCTTGCGACCGACCCGTTGATTGCGCTGATCATGGATACGGTCGGTGCCAGTTTTGTCAGTTGCTTCATGACCTTTAACGGTGTCCGGATGACGGCGCGCAGCGTTCCGCATTTGCTCGATACGCCGCTTTCGAGCCAAAAGCTCGGCAAAATTATCGAGATTGCAAATGGCGCAAGCGATCTCACCGTTGACATCAAAGCCGTTCGAAGCCGCCAGTCGGGCCGCAATGATCATGTGGAAATTGCCGTCGCCATGGCGAACCACCTTACCGTCGATCAGTTCCGGGAGCAGCTGATCCGTATATCTGATGCGATAAAGGGCGAAATCGGCGAGATCGACCTGTCCATCGTCGTAACCGGGGAAAGTCCGACCAGCTGATCTCCGCCCGTCAGGCCACGGCCTTTGAAAAGACCGACGGGGGCAGGCCATCTTTCGCAAGGAGCGGACGGCGCATGGTGAGGAGGCGGACTGCCTCCTCCTTCTTGCCAAGCTGCAGCATCGCATGGACAAGTGCGAATTCGATGAGGTCGCGCTGCGCATTGCTGCCGCCGAGGCGCTCATGGCTACTCATCAGGGGAAGGAGACCGTCGATGGCGGCCTGCCAGTCGGCAGCGGCGAAAGCGCTGAAAACATGACTAAGGGCGCGGACCTGATCCGCCGCATAGCCGGATGTGGTCTCGCGCAGATTCTGAAGCGCTGCCTCATCGCCCGCCATGGCATGGGCGAGGGCGGCATGCATATCGGCAAAGCTGACGCCGGGTTCAGGAAAATGAATACTGGCATAGCCGCTTATTTCGCGCCAAAGCGCCTCCTTCCGGGGGAGACCTGCGAGTTCGGCGCGGAACAGGAAGGACACCATATCGGTCAGGACATTAATCGGCGGACCCCAGGCCGCGCCGGGTCGGACAGCCTCCTCGATCACGGACCATGCGGCGTCCATCTCTCCCAGTTCCAACGCCCAGAGCGCATCATGCCAACTGATATGGCAATGCATCAGGCCTGCCCGATCATACCCCTTTAACCAGTCACGCACGAAGTCCCAACCCGTCGCATGCTCCCCTGCTTCATAGTGATAATGCCCCTTGTAATGGGCGGCATTGGCATTTGCCGGGTTGGCACTGTAGGACCGCTCCAAAATCTGCTCGGCGTCGCTTAAGCGACCGAGCTCGGTCAGGGCAAAACCATAAACGCAATCAAACCACCAGTCCTTGTCGAAAGCGCCTTTGATGTTATCGAAAAAGGCAAAAGTCTCTGCCTCGCGTGATGTGCGGCCACTAAAAGCGATCAGGCTGAAGACTCCGGCGCAGGGCTGAAGGGTGAGCATATCGCGGGGATATTCCTGAATATGCGCCTTGATATCCGCATAGGCCTGCGCGCCATTCCCATCGATCAGATGCCCGATAATGGCGATATGGGATTGCTCACGCGCCGTATAGCCCGCGCCAAGCTCCCGCGCGGAGATCATCGATTTCACGGCCTCCATCGGCTCTGCATACATCTGGTGATGGCGGGCGAGGGCGGCATGGGCAAGCGCGAAAGAGGGATCATGGGCAATCGCACGTTCAAACGCGGCACCGGCGCCAGCCTGTGCCGCCAGAAAGAGATCCATCCCCTCGATATAAGCATCAAGCGCCGCACGGGATCCGGTGCTCACCTCATTGCCATAATGATCCTGCATATTCCTGCTTTCCTTCGCCGTCATTCAACAAAAAGGGTAGCAATATATGGCAGTTGTGTCACGAATGCACTGATATGAAGGCGAAATCGAGGCTTTCGGGATCAGGGGCGTTTGATAACGCCCTTTTCCTCAAGATAGGATTTGAATTTTAGATCGCCGTTCACGACGTCGTCCACCAGAAAGCTGAACATTTCGTAGCAGCATTCCTTCAAATTATTCTTCGATTTGATGTCCTGACAGACGGACTTGACCGATTTCGCGCGCGCCAGCAATTCCGTATGATATTTTTTGTGGATATCCACATTCGGATACCCCACTTCCGTGAGCATTTCCTCTTCCCGCTTGAAATGCATGACGGTAAAATCGAGCAACTCGTCAAGGAGCTCATTGCAAAGATCATAGGCTTCATTATCTGCCGCTTGTTCAATTTTTTTCATGATCGCCAGCATGCCGCGATGATCTTCATCGACCTCCGCTATTCCCAATTCAAAGCTTTCAAGCCAATCAAACTTATCCACCCCGTTATCCCCCGTATCTCGGCCACGAAAATCATTCTTAATTGTTGATCGTAAATTTTCGTAGGCATAGCAACTTTAGGATAAATTAAGGGCCTTAATTTGATTCAAATCAATGATTTTATTGATTTTTTCTAAATTCCAGGCGAATTTTAATATTGGTAATTATTGTTGATTATTGTCAAGTAAAAGTAAATTTTCGCTTCGCCCCTAATCCCGATACAGAGGGAAACCGGCCTTTGTCCAGCTGATGACGCCGCCCTTGAGATGAGTAACATTAGTAAGATTATTTTCCCGTAAAACGGATAGGGCACGACCGCTTCTTCCACCTGAACGGCAATGCAAAACATAGCTTGCATTCGAATCAAGGGCGGCAATCTGCTCATCAAAATTAGGGGCGTAATAGTCGATATTCAGGGCGCCCTTGATATGCCCCTCGTTAAATTCAGCGGGCGTGCGGATATCAACAATGATTACTTTGGGCGAACTCTCGATTATTTGGGCTGCCTCGGGCGCACCAACATGGAAATAACCATACTGATCACGCTCTTCAGAAGCATGCAGATCGCCTATTTGCAGTAAAACGACCATGGCGAGAGTAAGAATGCCGCCAAAAATCTTCAGCCACGGGAGAATCGCCCAATTGGTTTGATTAATATCCATATCAAGATATTGCCAATCCAGGTAACGGATATGTCTTCCATTAGCAGTCAAAGCTCAATGCTCCTGTTAGCAATTTTACAAAGGTTGATGTGCTGCCATAGCCTTCATACGTGATAGTGTTAGTGGACCAGTTATTTTCCGCCTTGAAAAACCAATAGGCGATATAGAATTGCCCATCTTTTGAAAAAAAGACGGTGACGGTTCGGGCGATCCGATCACCACAGCGATCCATTCTGATCTGCGTATGGCTTAAAATTTCTCCAAAAGTGTCAAGTGAGGTAACCGTCTTCGAGGCAGAGTCTCCGGCTTTTTCGGCATCGGAAGATGAATATCTGCCATCCTTCTTGATAAATTCAGTAAAGGTTGCGCCAAACCCTTTCCAGTCATGCTCAAGGATTTTCTGGTTAAGCGTCTCTGTCATGTCTTCAATTTCGTCCGCATTTGCTTGACTGAAAACAACGCTTGTAAGGAAAAATACAATAAGAAAGGTAACGATATAAGTATGGCGCTGCATCTTGGTTTCCTAACAATAATTTCATGCTAAGGCCAAGTTATCGCAATTTTCAAACACCATCAAATTTTGAATGGCGTCTGAATTATTACACAGCAAGATTGTGTACCTGTGCCGGAATACTGTCTTCTATACGTGGAAGGACGATCCGCAGCCGCAGCGGCCTTTTTCATTCGGGTTCTCAAACGTAAAACGCGACTGCAAGCCTTCTTCCAGCCAGTCCATCTCGGTCCCCGCAACGAATTGCACGGCGTCATGGTCAATCAATAGGGTGATATCGCCCGTATCCACCACGGCATCGTCCGGTTTCTGGTCGGAGGCGTAATCCATGGTATAGCTGAGACCGTTGCAGCCTGTGTTGGTAATCCCGATGCGAAGGCCGAGGGGCTTTTCAGAGGCCTTGCCAAGCAGAGACTTAACCCGCGCGGCAGCACGATCTGTCATTGTCATAATTTGCGTATCAGTCATATATCACCTGTACTACTAATATAGTTACGCCCCTAAAACATTCCAAGGTCAAGCCTTGCCGCGTCCGACATGTTATCAGGATTCCACGGCGGATCCCACAGGATTTCAACCTCGATATTTTTCACGCCCTCGACGGGCATAACGGCATCACGCACCCAGATCGGGATCTCCCCGGCGACGGGACAGCCCGGCGCAGTCAGGGTCATGCCGACAAAAACATCGCCGTCTTCACCGATATCAATCACATAGATCAGCCCGAGATCGAAGATATTGACCGGGATTTCCGGATCATATACCTCGCGTAGCGCCGCAACGATCGGTTCTTCCAGCGGGGAGCCCGTCGTCCCCTCCTCAAAGGGGCCGGTGGCGACAGGGCGTTCCATCTTGTCAATTGCCGTCATTTTCTACTCCGTCGACACATCGGGCTTGTCATCCATCGCCGAGGTCATGGCGTGCCAGGCGAGGGTGGCGCATTTAACCCGCATGGGAAACTCCTTCACCCCGGCCAGCATCATCAGCCGCTCGGTATCTTCCCCCGCGTCGAAATCATTCTCCTCGCCCTTGACGAGCTTCTGGAA
Source organism: uncultured Alphaproteobacteria bacterium (assembly GCA_937910835.1). Taxonomy (GTDB): domain Bacteria; phylum Pseudomonadota; class Alphaproteobacteria; order Sneathiellales; family Sneathiellaceae; genus Sneathiella. Next base: position 6,984 of record CALEMG010000174.1, read on the forward strand.
GCCATCAAAAATATGCTTTGCTTGCGTCTCAGTTTTGCCCTTGATAATTTCCGTCATCATCGAGGCGGAAGCGAGCGAGATGGCGCAACCCTTGCCCTCGAACGCGGCATCCTCAATCAGGCCGTTATGGCCCATCTTGAGATAGACATCGACCGTGTCGCCGCAAAGCGGGTTATAGCCATGCGCCTCGTGGTTCGCATCCTCCGGGTGACGGAAGTTACGCGGGTTCTTCGAATGATCGAGGATCACTTCCTGATATAATTCTCTCAAGTCATCGAACATCAGCCAAAAATCTCCTGTACCGATTTTACCGACGCGACGAGCGCGTCAATATCGGCGCGGTTGTTATAAAGCGCCATCGACGCGCGGGCCGTTGCCGCCACATCGAAATGATCCATCAAGGGCTGGGCGCAATGATGGCCGACCCGGATGGCAACGCCGCCACGATCGACAATCGTGCCGATATCATGGGGATGCACGCCATCGAGCGTGAAGGAAATGATCGCCGCCTTGTGCTTTGCTTGCCCGATAATGCGCAAGCTGTTGATAGACTGAAGTTGCTCGGTCGCATAGGCGAGCAGGGCCTGTTCATGCGCGCCAATCTTGTCAAACCCGATCTCGTTGACATAATTGATTGCCGCGCCGAGGCCGATGGCCTGCACAATAGGCGGTGTGCCTGCCTCGAACTTGGCGTGGCCCTTGGCATAGGTTGTTTTGGCGAAGGTCACACGTTCGATCATGTCGCCACCGCCGAGGAACGGCGGCATGGCGTCCAGTAGTTCCGCCTTGCCATACAGCACGCCGATGCCTGTGGGGCCGAAGACCTTATGACCGGTAAAAACATAGAAATCCGCGCCGAGGCTCTGCATATCAATCTTCATATGCGGCGCGGCCTGTGACCCGTCAATCAGGACCACCGCGCCCGCATCATGGGCGGCGTCGATGATCTCACGTACCGGCGTGATCGTGCCGATGGCGTTGGAGATATGGGTGACGGCGACGATCTTCGTCTTCGGGCCGAGCATATCGAGATACTTATCCAGCATGAACTCGCCATGCGCATCGATGGGAACCGCCTTCACGACCGCGCCGGTTTTTTCCGCGATCAGCTGCCAGGGCACGATATTCGAATGATGCTCCAGTGTGGAGAGGATAATCTCATCCCCTGGTTTCAGGATCGCCCAACCGTAGGAGTTCGCGACCAGATTGATGCTTTCCGTCGCGTTCTTGGTGAAAATGATTTCATCGACGCTGGCCGCATTCATATGGGCACGGACAATCTCCCGCGCGCCCTCATACAGCTCGGTCGAGACCTGGCTCAGGTAATGTACCCCGCGATGTACATTGGCATAGGTTTCCGCATAAGCCTTTTGCACGGCCTCCAGCACGGCTGTTGGTTTCTGCGCCGAGGCGCCACTGTCGAGGAAGGCCAGCGGCCTGCCATGAACTTCCCGCGAGAAGATCGGGAAATCGCGGCGGATTTTCTCGACATCGAAGGTTGTCATGTCATTCATGATCTACACCCCCTCCATCCAGCGGGCTGAAACGTCAGCGAAATAGTCACGCACGGCTTCATCGGAAATTTCTTCCAGCACATCGGCAAGGAAGGCATCGATCAGCATTTTTCTTGCCGCTTTCTCTTCGATCCCGCGTGATTGCAGGTAAAAGAGCGCATCCTCATCGAGTTCACCGGAAGAGGCGCCATGACTGCATTTGACGTCATCGGCATGAATTTCAAGTTCTGGCTTGACCGCGACCGACGCCCGGTCGGAGAGGAGCAGAGCGCGGCTCAGTTGATCGCCGGAAACCTGTTGTGCGTCCGGCACGATCTGGATCTTGCCCTGAAAGACGCCTTGCGCCTCATCATCAAGAATGCCTTTATAGATTTGTCGGCTTTCATTCTCCGGAACCAGGTGGCGGGTGAGGGTAGTCGTATCCGCATGCTGCATCCCCCGGATAAGATATGCGCCGTTCAGTATACTCGTCGCGCCCGCGCCGGCAATCCGGCTTTCCATCTCGTTGCGCGCAAGCCGCGCGCCAGTGGTCAGGGCGAAATTCTCATAAACTGCGCCTGCGGCCAGTTTCGTATCCGTATTGGCGAGATGAAATGCCGTATCGCTCTCCGCCTGCAGCTTATAGTGATTGAGCCGCGCGCCGTCTTCAAGCGCGATATCCGTCACTGGATTGGCGAAATAGGCATGACCGTCCGTGCCGACATGCTCCTCAACCAGGGTGAGGGAGGCTGTTTTACCGAGGCGGATGACATTCCGCATATGATGGGCGTTTGCGCCTTTTCCCGGGAGGCTGACAAAGCGGATGAGGATTGGCTCCGCAATGGAAGTCCCTTCTTCCGCCGTTAGCACAAATCCGTCTTCCATAAAGGCGGTGTTGAGCGCGACAACGGCGCGTTTGTCGTCCGCCTCATCGATCAGGAGGCGATCGTTGCCCGCATCCAGTTCCGCCGCGAGGGAGGTGAGCTTCACACCTTCCGGCAATCCGCCGAGGCTGCTTTCCTGCTCCGAAAAACGGCCATTGATAAAGGTCATGATATGGGGCGTCTTGAATTCAGGGGCGGGAACGCCGTCCGTTTTGGCCGTCTCCGTCGTCCCGATCCCCTTAGTCAGCGGGGAGAGATTAGTGAAGCGCCATTCCTCTACCTTGCGGCCCGGAAAATCAAGCGCCTTGAAGCGCGCAAAACCGGACTCGCGCAAGGACACCACCGCCGGGTTTCCATGGCCGGGCAGGGAGTCCCGCGCCGCATCGAAGCGATCAAGGTAAGTCTGAGCTAAAGGCGTCAAATTCTTCATGTTACTCATCAATTTCTAGTTACGCCGCGCTGAGTGCCGCGTAGCCTTTTTCTTCAAGCTCAAGCGCCAGCGACTTGTCGCCGGACTTGACGATCCTGCCGTCGGCCAGAACATGCACAAAATCCGGCACGATATAGTCAAGAAGCCGCTGATAATGGGTAATGACAAGGGCCGCACGTTCCGGGCTGCGCAGTCGATTGACGCCCTCTGCCGCGATTTTAAGCGCGTCGATATCAAGACCGGAGTCCGTTTCATCGAGCAGCATCAGGTCCGGCTCCAACAAGGACATCTGCAACACCTCGTTGCGCTTCTTCTCCCCGCCGGAGAAGCCGACATTAACGGCGCGTTTCAGCATATCGTCCTTGATACCAAGCTCTTTCGTCTTCTCGCGGATAAGCTTTAGAAACTCCATCGCGTCGACTTCGGGCTCACCGCGGTATTTCCGCTGGGCATTATAAGCGGTTTTTAGAAACGTCGCGGAGGCCACGCCTGGAATTTCCACCGGATACTGAAAGGCAAGAATAATACCCTTAGCCGCCCGCTCATCCGGAGACAATGCCAGCAGATCTTCGCCCTTATAGAGGACTTCGCCCGCCGTCACTTCATACCCGTCGCGTCCGGCCAGAACATAGGAGAGGGTCGATTTACCCGCGCCATTCGGTCCCATAACGGCATGAACCTCGCCTGCCTTGATGCTGAGCGTGATGCCCTTCAGAATTTCCTTGCCGCCAACCGTGGCATGCAGGTTTTTAATCTTTAACATAGTCTCTTCTTTCACGTTGCTTAGCCGACGCTGCCTTCAAGGCTGATGCCGACAAGTTTCTGGGCTTCCACCGCAAATTCCATGGGGAGTTTCTGCAGCACTTCCTTGCAGAATCCATTGACGATCAGCGCCATGCTTTCCTCTTCCGAGAGGCCGCGCTGCTGACAGTAAAAGAGCTGTTCCTCGCTCACTTTGGAGGTGGTCGCCTCATGTTCGATCGTGGCGGTGCGGCTCTGGTTCTTGATATAGGGGACCGTATGGGCGCCACATTTATCGCCAATCAGCAAGCTGTCGCAGACCGTATGGTTGCGCGCATTCTCGGCCTTGCGGCCCATGCGCACCAGCCCGCGATAGGTATTCTGGGCCTTGCCGGCCGAGATCCCCTTGGAGATGATCGTGCTCGACGTGTTCTTGCCCAGATGGATCATCTTGGTGCCGGTATCGGCCTGCTGCATATTGTTGGCGATGGCGATGGAATAAAATTCCCCGACCGAGTTATCGCCCTGCAAAATGCAGGAGGGGTATTTCCAGGTGATTGCCGAGCCGGTCTCGACCTGCGTCCAGGAGACTTTTGCATTCTCCCCGCGGCAGGCGGCACGCTTAGTGACGAAGTTGTAAATACCGCCGACGCCGTTTTCATCGCCCGGATACCAGTTCTGCACCGTCGAATATTTAATCTCGGCGTCCTTCATGATGATCAGCTCGACCACCGCCGCGTGAAGCTGGTTCTCATCGCGCATGGGCGCGGTGCAGCCCTCAAGATAGCTCACATAGCTTTCCTCTTCGGCGATGATCAGGGTCCGTTCAAACTGGCCGGTCTGTGCAGCATTGATGCGGAAATAGGTCGAAAGCTCCATCGGGCAACGCACGCCCTTCGGGATGTAGCAGAAAGAGCCATCGGTAAAGACCGCCGAATTGAGCGCCGCGTAATAGTTGTCCGTATAGGGCACGACAGAGCCCATGAATTTTTG
>CALEMG010000175.1 GCA_937910835.1 uncultured Alphaproteobacteria bacterium
ATCCTCTGTCCTATTATCTTGGTCAGGCACGGGGCGGTGGTGCAATTCGCAGCCTGGTGCTGCTGATGATTATTCCCTACTGGATTAACGAAATCCTGCGGGCTTTCGCCTTTCGCATTATTTTCGGCGAGAGCGGCCTGATCAACGAAGTGATGCTTTCCATGGGGCTGATCAGCGATCCCGTCGACTTTATCCGGGCAAATGTGGCGCTTTATGCGGGGCTTGGGTACGCCTACATTCTTCTGATGATCTTCCCGATTTATAACGTGATCGAAAGTCTTGATCGCAACCAGATCGAAGCGGCGCGCGATATGGGCGCGCCCTGGTGGCGGATTCACTGGCGGGTGGTTATTCCCTATGCCAAGCCGGGCATTTCGTCAGGTTGCACGATGGTGTTTATGCTCTCCGCCGGTGCGTTGGCCGCTCCGCAGATTCTGGGTGGCCCGTCCAGTCTCTGGTTTACGCAGATTATCTATCAGTGGTTTAACACAGGCGGGAACTGGCCACGTGGTGCGGCCTTCGCGATTGTCCTACTTGTCACCTGTGTTGTCATCGTGCTTAGTATGATGCGGTTGTTTAAGGTGAAGATAGGAGATATTGGTAAATGAAGACCAACAATATTCTCCTCAAATTTATACTTGCCGCCTATCTCGTCGTCTTTTTTGGATATTTGCTGGGCCCGCTCGTCGTTATGAGCATTACGGCCTTCAACTCTCCTTCTTTTCCGAAACTGACGCCCTGGGAATGCCTGACTTTCGAATGGTTCGATGTCCTCGCCCATGATGAGCGGATATTGAACGGCATTGAGAATAGTATCATTATCGGGATCGGCACCGTTATTCTCTCCGTGATCATGGGGCTCGCGGGTGCCCTGATGCTGACACAGATCTGGCCGAAACTGAGGGCGACATACTATACCATCGTTATTGCGCCGATCCTTATCCCGGGAGTGGTGCTCGGTATTTCCACGCTCGTCTTCTGGGACCGGATCAGCATCATGCTCGGGATGAGCAGTGGCGGTATTTTGCATAATGGTATTTTCCTCACCATTCTGGGCCAGTCGACATTTATCGCGTCATATTGCATGCTCGTCTTTATCGCCCGGCTGCAGCGCTTTGATACAGGTCTGACCGAAGCGGCACTGGATCTTGGGGCAACGCAGGTGCAGGCCTTCCGAAAAATTTTGCTACCCTTTATGAAGCCCGCCATTGGCTCGGCGGCGGTCCTCGCTTTCTTGGCTTCTTTCGAGAACTATAATACGACGACATTTACCTTCGGCAAATTTCCAACCCTGACTATTGAGCTTGCTCAGAAGGTCAGATATGGGATCAACCCGTCCATTTCCGCGCTCGCCTTTATCATTATCGTACTGACTATTCTCGGTGCGCTTGCCCACGAAATTTACCGTCGGCGGCAGCAACTTGCGCTCGCCAATGGCGCGCCGGTCGCGGCGGTCTCGGGCGGATTTCAACTTCCGAAGATATTTCGCGGTAATCCGGCGGCGATAATTCTCGTTCTTTTAGCGCTCGGCGGGGCTTCAACCATCTGGTTCGCCCAGAGCTACAGCCCCGATGTCTGCAAAATGGATGTTCGAGAGCAAAAGCGTCTTCTGCAGGAAGAACGGATCAAAGCGATTCGTGAAAAGCGCCAGCTCGAACTACAGCAGAAACAGCACCAAGGGCCGGATGTGTTTGGGGGCAGCAAGTCAAGCGCACCGGTAACGCAAAGCCCAGGGAAGGGTGCTTTTGGTAATGTGTTTGCCCCGAGCAATCTCGATAAGAGTGGACCAGGCGCGAAACCTGAGGAGTCAACAAAAAGTCCCGGAAAAGGGGCGTTTGGCGACGTGTTCTCCCCGCAAAATCTGGATAAGGCAGCCCCGAAGGAAGATTAGGAAAGTCAGTCGATACTCGATATCTCGGGTATGTTGAGTACCTGCCGGAGGCTGTCGAACTCGGTACCACTTGCATCAATCCGGTGCCAGGTAAGGTTGGCGACGCCACGGGAAACTTGCTGATGCACGACCGCTGATGTCGCATCGGAGGCATCGCCCTTTCTCGCCTCTACCCGTGCGGAGATTACCTGCTCGTTCGCCTCAAGCCAGATACCGATGAAAGGAACACCCACTTCCTCGGCAAGAGTTTCAAAATCCTCTCGTTCCTTCTCCTTGGAGAAGACAGCATCGACAATGATCCGCTGCCCAGCTTTCAATCCAATCCGTGCTTTATGCAGCAATCTGGCATAGACCTTATCGCTCACTTCCTGCGTATAGCTAGCCGGATCCAATCGCTCTGTCTCTGGTACATTGAAAAGCGCTTTTCGCTCTAGATCCGTGCGGAAATGCAGGAAACCCGGTGCATGTTCCAGCGTGCTTGCGAGCAATGAGGCAAGAGTGGTTTTCCCTGTCCCCGAAAATCCGCCGATCGCCACGAGGGCAGGTTTCTTTGGTGTAAGATATTGAAGGGCGGTGAAAAAATACATCCGTGTTGTTTCTCTTTCTTCTTCTGCGGCCTTGCCGGAAAGCTGCCGCGCATGATCGTTCGCGACCATGGCCCGTATTCCTGCTCGAATCGCAAGGAAGAGCGGCATCGCCTTCATCCCGTATATATCCTCAAGAGCGCCAGAAAGATAAAGATACCGGTTCAGGAGCCGGTTTGCGCTTGGGCTCATTTGGCGCTGGTCAAGATCCATGAGAAGGAAGGCAAGATCATAGAGAACATCAATCGTTGCCAGTTCCTCGTCAAATTCCAACGCGTCAAAGAGGACGGGATTCTCATCAATCAGGACAATGTTGCGAAGATGCAGGTCACCATGGCAGCGGCGGATAAATCCTCGACGACCCCGGAGGCGCAGGCAGTAATGGGCGGAAGAAAGATGCTCTTCTGCCATCCGTTCGAATTGCGATACGTCCTCTCTTGGAAATACTTTGGGCGCGTCCTGAAAACTGTCTTTAAGCTCGTCAATTAATAACTGAATACGCCTGGGGCCATCCGATACATTTTTGATTGGCGCATTTTGATGATAGTCAAAAACTGCGCTGGCCAGCCTCTCGACCAATGCCTTTTCTGTAACCTAGCTGTGTGGAAGCTGATCAAGCATCATTTCCTGATCAAAGCGTTTCATTTTCACGGCCCATTCGACAACGGGGCCCGGCCCATCAAATGCCAGTTTCTCGCCGGGTTCCTTGGTGATAGTCGTAAGGCCAAGATAAATCTCCGGAGCGGCGGGGTGATTAATTGCGATTTCCCTCTCACAGAAATGCCGTCGCTTTGCAAGCGTGGAGAAGTCCATATAGGGGAATTTGACCGCTTTCTTTATTTTATACGCGATATCGCCTGCCAGAAAGACCATTGCGCCATGGGTTTCATGCATATCGACCATTTCAGTCTCAGCCGGATAGTTCTCCGAATCTTTAAGAAACGAGATAATCTCACGCTGCGATATGCTTGGGGCCTTGTCAGTCATTCTCGCGTTTATATCCCAGTGAGCTTTCAAGTAGATGACGGGAATATGGATGTGTTGGCGTTTGCTCCCGCATTTCCTCAACCGGCATAATCTCCACAATTTCACCAAGCTGCATGACCGCAATCCGTTGGCACATATGACCGACGACGGCAAGATCATGAGATACCATTAAATAGGTCAGGTTATGTTCTCGGCGAAGATCGACGAGCAGGTTGAGGATTTCCGCTTGAACAGAGACATCAAGCGCGGAGGTGGGTTCATCGAGCAACAATATTTCGGGTTCCGGGGCTAAAGCGCGGGCAATGGCGACACGTTGGCGCTGCCCACCGGAAAGCTGATGTGGATAGCGAAATCGAAACGCTGGGCCAAGACCGACATCGGCAAGCAGCTCGCTGATCCGTGTGTCAATATCCTTGAAACCATGCAGGCGGAGAGTTTCGCTCAATACCTGATCCACAGAATGCCGCGGATGAAGAGAGGCATAGGGATCCTGAAACACCATCTGGACCGTTTTGTAAAAATGGCGGCTGCGTCCGCGGCCAATTTTTTCGCCAGCAATTTCCATGTTCCCTGACCAGGTTGGGGCAAGGCCGGTAAGTGCGCGCAGG
>CALEMG010000176.1 GCA_937910835.1 uncultured Alphaproteobacteria bacterium
TCCGCATAGGTTATCTCGATACCGTCCGGATGATAGTTACGCTTCGCGTAAGCCGGCACACAGAGAAATGGATTATCTGGATATTTCGCAAAGGTTGTGCGAAAAACCTCATAAACAGTGCTCATTGTCCCCTCGTTTCACTGACAATACTGAAATTGATCTAGCTGAATTTGTTGCTCTTGTTAAAGCCACGCGGCGGGAGGCGGCCCGCATTCCCGCGCCGGGTATACCAGCCGGTCAGGTCGGTTTCGGTCCGGGTGCGCTCGCCGGATTTCCAGGTGAGTCCCTCCTCCTTTGTGAAGGTCTTGATATCCGAGAGCCCGCCATCCTTGTAGCGTTGCAGCGTGACGCCGCGCCCGCGCGCCATTTCACCAAGTTCCTCCAGCGCGAAACAGTTAAGCTTGCGGTTATCACCGATCACCGCGACGCTGTCGCCCTCCACCTCGATACAGAAGGCCGCTTCGACATCGCCGGAGACATTAAGCACCTGCTTGCCATTCCGGGTCTGGGCGATGACGCCGTTCTCATCGACGGAAAAGCCACGCCCGTCGCTCGAAGCAACGAGCAGTTTACGATCCGGCTTGTGTACGAAGAGCGCGACAATATCCTGGTCATTGCCAAGATCAATCATCAGCCGCACCGGCTCCCCATGCCCGCGTCCGCGCGGGAGCTTGTCGCAACCGATGGTGTAGAACCGTCCGTTGGTCGCGAAAAGAACCAGCTTATCTGTTGTTTCCGCCTTGATCCAGAACCGGCCTCGGTCGCCGTCCTTGTATTTCTCGGACCCGTTCTCTTCCGCATGACCTTTGAGCGCGCGGATCCAGCCCTTTTCGGAGCAGATAACGGTGATCGGTTCTTTCTCGATCATCGCTTCAAGTGGGATATCGGGCAACTCCTGCGCCTCGCCTATGCGGGTCCGGCGTTCGGCAATCTCCGGCATCCCGGAGAGAGTCTTTTTCATTTCGCGAATCTCGCCCGCGATGGCCTCTTTCTGCAAGTCCTCGCTCTCGACCAGAGCCTCCAGTTCGGCCTTCTCCGCGCTCAAGGTGTCATGCTCCGTGCGCAGCTCCATTTCCTCCAGCTTGCGGAGCGACCGTAGCCGCATATTGAGGATTGCTTCCGCCTGGTTATCGGTCAGCTTGAAGGTATCAATCAGGCTTTGTTTCGGATGATCATCCTCTCGGATAATGCGGATAACCTCATCCAGATTAAGGAAGACAATGAGGTAGCCTTCCAAAACCTCCAGCCGCGCCTCAATCTTGCCGAGCCGGAATTTGGAACGACGGACCAACACCTCGAACCGATGATCGAGGAAGGCAAGCAGCACGTCCTTGAGGCTCATGACCCCGGGTGTCTGGCTCGCATCGAGCACATTCATATTGAGCGAGAAGCGCGTCTCCAGATCGCTAAGACGGAAGAGGCCCTGCATCAGCATCTCGGCCTCGACATTCTTGCTGCGTGGCTCCAGCACGAGACGGACATCCTCCGCCGATTCATCGCGCACATCGGCGAGGAAAGGCAGTTTTCGCGTCTGGATCAAGTCGGCGATCCGTTCGATCAGCTTGCTTTTCTGCACCTGATAGGGAATTTCGGTCACAACAATCTGGTAAGTCCCGCGCCCGAGGTCTTCGACTTCCCATGTTGCCCTTTGACGGAAGCTGCCGCGCCCGGTGAGATAGGCCTCGCGGATATTCTCCGGTTTCTCCACCAGTTCACCGCCGGTCGGGAAGTCCGGCCCCGGGATAAGCTCCACCAGCTTGTCGATCCCCGCATTTGGAAACTTGATCAGATGCAAGAGCGCATTAGCGAGTTCAGTCGCGTTATGCGGTGGGATAGAGGTCGCCATGCCGACGGCAATCCCAGCCGAGCCATTAGCGAGCAAATTCGGAAAGGCTGCCGGTAGGACAACGGGTTCCTTGTCTTCGCCATCATAGGTCGGGCGGAAATCAACCGTGTCCTGATCGATATCCCGGAGCAACATCTCTGCGATGATGGTAAGGCGTGCCTCCGTATAGCGCATGGCTGCCGCGTTATCGCCGTCAATATTACCGAAGTTCCCCTGCCCTTCCACCAGCGTGTAGCGCTGCGCGAATTCCTGCGCGAGCCGGACTAACGCGTCATAAACCGACTGATCTCCATGCGGATGATATTTACCGATCACATCGCCGACAACGCGGGCGCATTTCTTGAAGCCCGACCCCGGATCGAGCTTGAGCAGCCGCATCGCATAGAGCAAACGCCGGTGAACCGGTTTCAGCCCGTCACGCACATCTGGAAGGGAACGGGACATGATGGTGGACATCGCATAGGCAAGGTAACGCTCGCTTATGGCATCCTTCAGCGAGGTTGGAACGATCTCGCCAGGTGATATTGGGGAATGGTCACTCATGCCCCCTATATACCACCTGATTTTCGTTTGAGGAGGGAAAAATTAGGCCTTGTCATTTTCCGGTATTTTTTTCCCGGATTGAGGGGCGTGACGGCGCCGGAGAGCACTCAGCATCCGCTCTCGCGCGGCGAGATGAACCTTGGGATGGTGCTCGCCCATGAATTTTCCTATGAAATAGCCAGTGAGTTCCAGCCCGCCAAGAATATCTGCAGATGTTGCCTCCTCTGCCGCCTCTGGATCAAGGGAGCGTGCGCCGAGAAAAGCGGGCAAAGGCAGTAGCTTGCCGCGATAAGGGCCGCCAGCGCCAGCACTGACGGCTCGCCCGGATTTGGGGGAGACATAAACGAGATCACTTGTCACCCCTGTCGCTGCGCAATGGGTCAGATCAAGGCCATAACCGATCTCACTCAAGAGCCCCAGATCCCAGCGCGACAGCAGAAGCGGCCAA
>CALEMG010000177.1 GCA_937910835.1 uncultured Alphaproteobacteria bacterium
GAGGCTGCTGCTGCGCTCGCCGAACTGGAACCCAGCTTGACACATCTTGAAAAAAGACAGATTGATCGGGCGAATTAGTTAAATCCTAAGATAAAAGTCTTATATACTGATATTAAAGAGACTTATTGATTTAGGGATGCTTCGGCGTCCAGCATGGCAACAGATGAAAAACTTATACAGTATTCTTGGTATTTCTAAGGGCGCAAGCCAGCAGGAGATAAAATCCGCCTATCGCAAGCTGGCCAAACAGCACCATCCGGATGCGAATCCGGGCGACACGAAGGTCGAGGAGAAATTCAAGGAAATCTCCGCCGCTTATCACATTCTGGGCGATGAAAAGTTGCGCGCGCGCTATGACCGCGGTGATATCGACGAGCATGGGCAGGAGAAGATGGGCGGCTTTCCCGGCGGCCATCGTGCATCTTCCGCCGGCGGATTTGGCGGTGGCGCGGCAGAAGATATCTTCTCAGAGATTTTTGGCAATTTCCGCGGCGGCGGTTTTCGGGGTCGTGTGCCGGAGAAGGGCCGCGACCGGAAATTCGCGATCGAGATTGATTTTATGGAGGCCGCTCTCGGCAGCAAACGGCGCCTGACCATGGGCGACGGCGGCCGGACCCTGGATGTGGCCGTTCCCGCTGGCGTCACCGACGGACAGCAGATCCGCTTGCGCGGGCAAGGGGAAGAGGGAGCAGGCGGCGGTCCCGCAGGCGATATCCTGATTAATGTTACGGTGCAGCCGCACAGTTTTTTCCGTCGCGAGGGACAAAATGTCATGATCGAGCTGCCGATCAGCCTGCCCGAGGCGGTGCTGGGCGCAACGGTTAAAGTGCCGACAGTGGATGGCACGGTAAATCTGAAAGTTCCGTCTGGTTCAAACACGGGCACCAAGCTCCGCCTGAAGGGCAAGGGTATCGCGAGCGCAAAAAACGGCACGCGCGGGGATCAGATGGTCAGCCTGAAGGTCGTTCTGCCCGATGAGCAGGACGCTGATCTTCAGGATTGGGTGACGAAATGGGCGGAAACGCATGCCTAAGATGCACGCTCCAAGCTGAAGGCGAAATAGCCATCATCGATCGCGACAGGGCATAAGTCTTTTGACTGCCCTTCACAAGCGCGATAAAAAGATAGAACAATTATTTTCGTAGATGGGTAATGAGGGGGTGCGTATGACGCAGCACAGGGGTTTGATGGCTGGCAAAAGAGGCCTTATCATGGGGGTTGCCAATAACCATTCGCTGGCGTGGGGGATTGCACAGGCGTTGCATGAGCATGGTGCTGAAATCGCGTTTACCTATCAGGGCGAAGCGCTCGGAAAGCGGGTAATTCCACTGGCTGAGAGTGTTGGCTCCGACATGGTTCTGGAATGTGACGTTACCGATGATGATTCCATGGACGCGGTGTTCGCGGCGCTGAAAGAGAAGTGGGGCAAGATCGATTTTTTCGTCCATGCTATTGGTTTCTCCGACAAGAATCAGCTGCGCGGCAATTTCTCTGACACGACACGCGATAACTTCAACATGACGATGGAGATTTCCTGTTTTTCCTTTATTGCTCTGGCCAAGCGCGCTTCGGAATTGATGAGCGAGGGCGGTAGCATGGTAACGCTGACCTATTATGGATCGGAGCGGGTGATCCCGCATTATAACGTTATGGGTGTTGCCAAAGCGGGGCTGGAGGCGGCGGTTCGCTATCTCGCCGTTGAGATGGGTAAGAACAAAATTCGTGTGAATGCACTTTCTGCGGGGCCGATCAAGACGCTGGCCGCGAGCGGCATTGGCGATTTTCGCTACATCTTGAAATGGAACGAGTATAACTCTCCGCTCAAGCGCAATGTCACTATCGATGATGTCGGCGGATCTGCGCTCTATCTTTTAAGCGATCTCGGCGCCGGCGTTTCCGGAGAGACCCATCATGTGGATGCCGGGTATCATGTTGTCGGTATGAAGGCGGAAGACGCACCCGACATCACCAAGTAAGCAAGTTTTCAGGCGGAAGTCCTTATGTCTCACAATAGTTTCGGTCATCTGTTCCGGGTGACGACCTGGGGGGAAAGCCACGGCCCTGCACTTGGCTGCGTGATTGACGGCTGTCCGCCGCTGATTGAAGTGAGCGAGGCCGAGCTACAGCATTGGATGGATCGGCGCAAGCCGGGCCAGTCGCGGTTCACTACCCAGCGGAAAGAGCCTGATGCGGTGAAAATTCTCTCCGGTGTGTTCGAGGGGAAGACAACAGGCACGCCGATCAGCCTGATGATTGAGAATGTCGATCAACGCTCCAAGGACTATGGGGATATCAAGGACAAGTTCCGACCCGGGCACGCAGATTTTACTTATCAGAGCAAATACGGCATCCGCGATTATCGTGGCGGTGGCCGCTCCAGCGCGCGGGAAACGGCAGCGCGAGTGGCGGCGGGCGGTGTTGCGCGTAAAGTGCTTGGCGATGGCATCAAGATCAAGGGCTATCTTACCCAGATTGGCGACAAGGTCATTGTTCGTTCCCGCGCGGATATGGCTGAGGTTGATAACAACCCCTTCTGGTCGCCTGATCCTGGCATTGTCGAGGAATGGACGGAGTATCTGGATGCCATCCGAAAGGCCGGCTCCTCCGTTGGCGCGGTGATCGAAGTGGTGGCCTCTGGCGTGCCCGCCGGGCTTGGCGCGCCGATCTATGGCAAACTCGATTCCGATCTCGCCATGGCGATGATGACGATCAATGCGGTGAAGGGCGTTGAGATCGGCGATGGCTTTTCCGCCGCCGCCCTGACTGGCGAGGGTAATGCCGATGAAATGCGCGCCGGGAACGAGGGGTTCCCCAGGTTCCTGAGCAATCACGCGGGCGGAATTCTTGGCGGTATTTCGTCGGGGCAGGATATTATCGTCCGTTTTGCGGTGAAGCCCACGTCGTCCATCCTGAAGCCGCGCGACACGATTGATATCGACGGTAACGAGACGGAAATCCAGACGAAAGGACGCCATGACCCGTGTGTTGGTATTCGCGGCGTCCCGGTGGGAGAGGCGATGATGGCCTGCGTCCTTGCCGATCATCTTTTGCGTCATCGCGGCCAGAACGGTTAGACTAGAAAACAACAAAAGCAAGTGAAGGAGAGCGCCATGTCCCAGCCAAAATATGTTCACGCCCTGAAAGGTATTCCGGTCCCGGCCCGTGAGGAACTGGATGAAGGCACGCAGAAGTATTTTGCGGTATGCGATGAAAAGCTCGGCATGGTGCCGAATGTGCTCGCTGCCTATAGCTTCGATGCCGCCAAGCTGCGCCCTTTTTCGGATATGTATGGGGAACTGATGCTGGGCGAATCCGGCCTATCGAAGCTGGAGCGGGAAATGATCGCGGTGGCGGTCTCCTCTGTGAACAACTGCTTTTACTGCCTGACCGCCCATGGCGCCGCGGTGCGGGAACTGTCCAGTGATCCGGTCCTCGGCGAACTGATGGTCATGAACTATCGCGCGGCGGAGCTTCCCGCGAACCAGCGGGCCATGCTCGATTTCGCCTACAAATTGACCAAGACGCCGAACGAGATAGAGGAGAGTGACCGACAGGCGCTCCGGGATGCCGGCTGGACCGATCATGATATCTGGGATATCTCGGCGACCGCGTCTTTCTATAACATGACGAACCGCATGGCCTCCGCCATCGATATGATGCCGAACCCGGAATATCACTCCCAGGCGCGTTAGTTAAGAAACACTTAGCGTGTCTTGGATGCCGCCTCGGTGAGGATGTTGATATCGGCGCCTTTTTTATGGGCGTTTTCCGAAATATGTCGGCGCCAGGCACGCGCGCCGGGACGACCCTGAAACAGGCCGAGCATATGCCGTGTGATCGAATTAAGCGGTACGCCTGCGGCCATTTCCCGCTCCACATAGGGGAGCATATCCTCGATCACCTCGCGCCGCTCGGGCGTGTCGTCTGTGGCGCCGTAATAACGCTGGTCGATCTCGGCAAGGAAGTAGGGATTCTGATATGCCTCCCGCCCAATCATCACGCCGTCCACATGGGCAAGATGGGTCTCAATTTCCTCATGGCTCGAAATCCCGCCGTTGAGGATAACCTCCAGATGCGGGAAATCCCTCTTCAGGTGATAAACCCGGTCATAATCGAGCGGCGGGATGGTGCGGTTTTCCTTCGGGCTTAGGCCCGTCAGCCAGGCTTTTCGCGCATGGATGATAAAGGTCGAGACGCCCGTCTCCGAGACCTGTTGGATAAAGGATTTAAAATATTCATAGCTGTCGAGGTTATCGATGCCGATGCGTGTTTTCACCGTGACGGGGAGGGAGGTTGCGTCCTGCATCGCCGCGACGCAATTCGCCACCGTCTCCGGCTCCGCCATCAGGCAGGCACCGAAGCGACCGTTCTGTACCCGATCAGAGGGACAGCCGACATTGAGGTTGATCTCCTGATACCCGTAATTATCCGCGATTTTCGCGCATTTTGCGAGCGCGTCCGGCTCGCTCCCGCCGAGTTGCAGGGCGAGCGGTTGCTCTGCCGGATCAAAGCGCAAGAACCGATCGGCATCTCCATGGATGATCGCCCCCGTCGTCACCATCTCCGTATAGAGGAGCGCGCGGCTCGAGATCAGGCGCAGGAAGTACCGGTCATGCCGGTCCGTCCAGTCCATCATGGGCGCGATACTGATTGTTCGGTCGAGTTTTGTCATCTTTCTCAATATAGGACGATGGTAGACTGCTGCAAATTGCGGCCAACCTACCTAAAGATGACCCGGCGAGCCAGAAATTTCTAATTTGCCCGGAGTGACGGTTGATCTCGCAATCCCTTGATCTAAATCAAAGTGATCGGTTGCGTAGTTAGTTATGGTTAACTAATATGAATTGATAGCTTCAGGAGGCGGCTCATGACTGAAAAATCCAGGAAATCCACGAGTGGTGAAGAACTTCAGGCGTTAGGTATTCCTTTTAATGTCGAGGCGATGGCTGGCATGAATCAAAAATTCTACAAGATGATGATGACTTGTAATGAGGAGTTGATGGCATTCGGTAACAACCGGCTGAAAGAGGATATGGACATGCCGCAAAAGCTTGCCGGGTGTAAAACCCCGCAGGAGATGATGGGTGTGTGTCTTGGATTTTACCAGACCGCGGTCAAGCAATATGCGGATGAAGCGGGGGAACTGACCCGCATCTGCACCGAAATGAGCGCTGAAGCCCCGGAAATATTCAAACTTCCCGGCGATTAAGCCGGGCGAGAGGGCGCGCGGGCAGTCGTGGCCGTGTTGGAATAGTTAGCAGGGAGGGGACGGAATGCCGTTCAGCAAAAACAGGGAGTGGATTCTGCTGGCCGACAAGGCTCATGCCCGGATTTATGCGCGCGACGGGATCAATGGCCGTTTGACGCAGGTTCTGGATAAGGAACATCCTGCCGCCCGTGGCAAGCAGAGCGAAGAAGGTGCGGCGCCTCCCGGGCGTGGCCAGAAATCAATGAACGCCGCGCGCTATGCTTATGAAGATCATGCGGATTTTCCCGATCAGGAAAGTGTTGTCTTCTTGCGGGACGTCGCTGCTGAGGTGAATAAAGCCGTTACACGGGACATATTGGATAAACTTATTCTGGTGGCCTTGCCCAAGACAATGGCCCGCCTCAAATCGGATTTGACCGAGGAGGCGCGTGCGAAAATCGGGGAGGAATGGCCCAAGAATCTGATCGGAGTCGCCGAAAGTAGTTTGGCGGATCGGTTAAGTGCCTTTAAAGCGTAGAGAAGGAGTGAGATGATGAGACAACGTATGACATCCGTGTCCGCAGTTCCGTTGCGTGCCGTCTTGATTGGCGGTCTGTGTCTCGGAATCACGGCTTGTGCGTCGCCAATGACGGAAACAGAGAGCATGAAGATTGAGGCGGCCAAAATGGACGCGGCTCAGGCCAAGGAAGATGCCGCTAAGTCCCTCATGATCATGGAAGAATTAAAAGCCATGAATGCCGAAACCATGAGATCGAGCCAGGAAGCCGCCGCCGCCGCGCAGGCCGCGCAGGAAGCGGCAGACCGGGCAGCCCGCATCGCAGCGGAACTCGAAGCTATGTATAACAAGCAGCTTCGCAAGTAATTGTCTTAGCTATTCGGCGATTATTATAGGTACACCTCGCCTTTCCCGGATGATGCGGTCGAATGCGGCCCAGTCAATTTGGGAAAGGTTGTGTGCTTTTGCCTTTTCAACAACGGCGTGCTGTACTTCTGTCAATTCACCGGGGGGGACTGCGTCGAATACGCCCACCGCTTCAATCTGGTCCGCCTGCTCGCCCGTGGGATGGGCTTCCAGATAGAGGGCCTCGCCGTCCCAACCGACCTTCACAGGCTCGTCTATCAGATTGACCGGCATGCCGATTGTCGCAAGGCCGAAGACTTCCTTGATATCCGCATCATAGAGCCGGACGCAGCCGCTGCTGACCCGGCGGCCAATTCCGGCGGGCTTGTTGGTGCCATGGATAATATATCCGTCCCAGCCGATACGGACGGCATACTTCCCGAGCGGGTTGGCGGGCCCCGGCGGCACCATGGCCGGTAGCGACGGGTCAAGTTCCCGCATCGTTTTTGTTGGTCGCCAGGTGGGGTTTTCCCGAAGCTCCGATACTTTTAATTCGCCGGTCGGGGTGCGACGTCCCTCCCGCCCGATTCCGATAGGCCATGAGCGGATGTCATCCCCC